>JALEJB010000060.1 GCA_022768825.1 Lachnospiraceae bacterium | reverse complement strand
AATCTATTAAATTTGCAATACTAAGGACCGGTCCTCCGGCTTTGTAGCCCGGAAGATAGGTCCCGATGATCACTAATATCTTTTTCATCTTATTACTCAAACGTGTACATTTTTCTCTCAACATATAACATCTATGCACTTTCTTGCTTGTGAATCTTGTCCATATACTCTTCTTTTATCTCTCGCTCACGGCTCAAATACTTATCAAAATAATGATTATTCATTTCATAATATGCAAACATAAATATCCAAATAGCTAAGGTGAACATAAACACTATCATTTGATTTTTGTTAAATACCAAGAGCGACCAATTTATTTTTGTAATAGTCATACATTCCCAACTTGCCAACCAAATATAAAGTATCACCAACAGAATCAGTTCTATCAAAAGAACTCTGTTTATTTTCTTGTTTTCTGCCATCTTTCTATCTTGAAAATAAATACTACACAAAACAGCCATAAAGAAAGGAAAAAATACTGCCTCCAATACCCAGATCATACCTAACATGCTCTTTGTATCATTCCACATACTTCCCACCGCCAGATATATAAATATCATTAACACACCAAAATATGCTATGCCCGCAGCCTTCCTAACATGTAGATTATAAACATCTTTTATTTTTTCTTCATAATATTGAATCAAAACCCTGAATGATAAAATCATAGATTGTTTACAAATATCAGCTTCTTTACCTCGCAGCTTCCGATACTCTCTGATAAAAAAATTTTCTACTGAATGCAAGGATGAAGCATCTTCATTCGCCACCGGTTTTAATTGCATTTCTAAGCTATTTATAATATTTTTTTCTTCTTTTCTATGTGTACAATTTTCCAGTTTAACCAACATTCCACGAATGGTATCTATTTGCTTTTGCAAGGTATGTACTTGATTTTTTATCACTAGATTATTGTTTTGAAAAAAAGACGTGATAAGTGCTATCAACAATCCGCTCGATCCTATAGCAGAAATTATTTTCATAAGTTGTGCTGTATTCATATACACTTTCTCCAATATATTGATCTACACCATATCCTGTTGCATCTTAAATATTATTGTTCTTTCGGTGCCACAAGTCCTCTTAATTAGTGTCTGCTGATTAAGCAGATACTAATTAAATGATAATACGTGATCTATATCCAAACTTTCTTATTCCTCAAACGTCCACTTTTTATTGATCACATAGTTGATCGGCACTCCAACCGCAGAATTGATCAGTGGTGCAATCAGTTTGGATATGCCAAGCAAGGAAATCCATACACAGGACAGTACATTATTTAAAATGATTCCCGTAAAGCTGTAACTGAGATACATTTTCAAGAGCCGAACCCACCAATTACTCCGATAACCTTCTTTATTCTTCGTAAACACAAACCGTTCATTCCAGTAAAACGACCACAAGACGCTCAGCAAGAAAGCAACCGTATTCGCAATGATATAATCGCAGGCAAGGCTAAAACTCTTCAACACCAAGAGCACACCAATATTTAAAAGATAACTCACAAGGGTATTACACACACAATACCGAACTTTATAAATTGAATCAAATTATTCTTCATATGTTTTTTTCTTTCCGATCAAGACACCCAAATACCGGTTCATGATCCGGATGGACGGCACTTCCAGTATCACGATCACAATTAAAACAAGGATTGCCATTCCCAAAGATGCCATACCGGTCAATGCACCAAACCCTCTTCCCAGAGGATACATAAAACACTGAAGCCATATGGGATGGATCAACATCACAATCAAAGAATTTCTACCGAAATATGAGAGAAATCTTTGCAGTAATTGAAAACAATGTCTCCTGCTCATCCAGCAAAATAGCAGCACATATCCCAAAGAACTACTGAGACTGGCTACAATGGATGTCAGCCCATAGAAATTTCCTCCAAAGAAATCCACCCGGACATCACTGATCCATACCATCAATCCCCCAAGTCCAATGAAGGCAATACTCCAAAAAACATTTGCGGAAAACTGATCCAGAAATGAACAGATCACATATCCAATTGCCCAATATCCCAAAGCAACAAACGGTCGTATGCACACAACCAGAAGCGGATGCCGCGGCAGCTGCGCAGAATAATTTACAAGCAATATCAGTATCCCAATCAGCAAAATCATCCAATCATGCGGTAATCTCTTCAGTCCATACTGCGCCAAAAGAGTCATGATCCACAAGGTCAACAAAAACCACACCGTTCCATTACCGGTAATAAAAAGTTCCACCAACTCATTTTTGATCATCGGTGCAGAAAGTCTGTGCATCAGTCCATATACTGCAACCTTTGACACAAAATTAAAGATAGAAAAGATGACATAGGGCACCAATAACGCATAGGTTCTCTTCTTTAAATCAAACTTCTTATCGCAAAACAGCTTGTCAATGCATCCTGCTATCACAAAAAAGATTGGAACAT
>JALEJB010000025.1 GCA_022768825.1 Lachnospiraceae bacterium | reverse complement strand
AATTCCAACTTACTTTTCTAACTAATCGCATCCATGAATTAATATCTGATGGTCTCCCCAATTCTACCTTTATATGTTCTATCATCGAATTTCTCCTCATATCTGCTTTGAAACAAAATGTACAATTTCTTTCCCCGGCTCAAGAATATATGGTATCAACTCCAAAGGATATACCTTAGTACCTTTCTTTAAATCCTCTAGCGGAACCCAGCAGAAATCCAAATCAATTCTCTCATTATCCAGCTCATCATATCCATGAAACACTCCATTTAATATTAAGTTCTAAAACTTCCCATACCTCAAACGGGAATTGTACCTTGAAAATTCAACAATACAGGCAATCAGATAACAAACTAAGCCCATGCAGCAGATCTGGCTAAGGATTTTTGCAGAAAATCAGGAAGATGGTTTACAAAAATATCAATAAAAGTATCTATCTGGTCCTCTGTTACCTGAAATACAGCATAGATTCCCTCGAACATCGCTCTCAGGATGATCTGAAACGATTCTCCGAAGGTGATATCTGCCAGCTCATCTGTCAGATAGAAAAAGATCTCGCCAAGTGTGCGGTTGTCTTCGTCCTTTCGCTGCTCCAGCGCAAGCAACATGTATCTGGCAAAGACGATTGCCACATGTGCTGTCAGCGCATCATAAGACAGACTGTGGCACTCACTGATCAGGTTCAGATACGACTTGCAGGTCTTGTAGATTCCGACCGGTGTGCACCATTTGCACGGTGTTTTAGAGCCAGCCTCACGGAAGGTGAGAACCACCTTCACGGAGACTGAGCCAAAGCAAATCTGATAACACCAGTTTATACTGATGCTATATATAACAATTAAATATTGAAAGTACGATTGCAATTACTAACCCAAAAACGATGGGAATGGGATCCCGCGTTCTTTGAGGATGGCTTCAAGGTTATCGGTATATTCTCGAAGCGCTTGATAATCCTTGCGCAGCTGATCAAAAGCTTCTTTAGCTTCGCGTATCGTTTCATTCGCTACCATTATTTCAAGTTCCAGATCAGTCATCATACAGGTCCTCCTTTTGGCATGCATGCTTTCAGTCCATGGCGCTCACGCATGGAGATTCTGCCTTCAATCAAGACATCATATGAATTATGAATGATCCGGTCCATAATGGCATCTGAGATGGGGCTGTCCATGTTTGGGTCGGGATTAATCCGGTCATACCAGTCATCCGGATCATACTGGGTACAGAAGATAACAGAACCATCTTCGCATCTGGATTCTACAATCTCCAGAAGGTCATAGGACTCCTGTGTAGCCAGTGGCCTGATGAGCCATTCGTCCAGAATGAGCAGATCTACCGTTTTGTAGGACTTTATAGTCTTTTTAAAGGTTCCACAGCCTTTTGCAATGCTGAGTTCGTCCAGAAGTTCTGGCATCCGGATATATTTTACGGATTTGAACTTTCTGCAGGCGGCATGTCCCAGGGCACAGGCAAGATAGGTCTTTCCATTTCCGGAAGCACCTTTCAGGATGATATGGTGGCCCTCATTGATGTACTGGCATGTGGCAAACCGAAGGCTCTGAGTCTTATCAAGCTTGCGGTCTTCATGGTATTCAATGCCTTCAATCGTGGCGTTTGGTGCAGCAAAATGGGCATTTTTGATATACCGGGCAAGTTTGTTTGCCTGACGTCTGTTCCATTCCACATCTACGAGTAGTCCAAGACGATCCTCAAAGCCAAGCTTTCCATACGTGGAAGGATCCTCCATCTGGCGTTCCAGCTCGGCTGCCATGGCAGTAAGCTTCATGGCTTTCAGGGATTCTATGGTACTCTGGTTGATCATGACTGCTCACCTCCTTTCTGGAAGTAAGCAGCGCCACGCGTAATTCCATGGCTTCGTGGATGCACTGTTTCCGACATCTGATCTGACGGATGAACCTTGTCCTGTCCGTTTTTCAGGATCGTGCTGATATTCCTGATGGAAGGCTGCGAACTGTAGGCAAGCACGCGCTCACAGGCCTTTTCCAGACGTTCTATACCATATCTGTCCCCGAGCTTCGAAAGGCTGGCACAGGATTTATAACCCTGTTCCGGTTCACTTCCGGAAGTCAGGAACTTTTCAACAACAGAAGCTGTATGAGGACCAACCGTTTTTGACCAGCGGATAAATTCATCTGCATTGTAGCTGAGGTATTTCTGGTGCTCCATTGGCATGTGTTCCGGCTGGATAACCGGATTTCGAAGCTGTTTTGAAACTCTCTTGTGAGACGCAACCCGGGAACCGTGGAAAAATACTTCCACCATATCCCTTGTGAGCCGGATGTCCACTTCCTCTCCGATAAGATCAAACGGAACGGAATATTTGTTTTTTCCGTCAGTTATGAGATAATCAAGAGGAACCTTTGCAGTGGACCAGACTGCAGGCTCATACGGGGTCAAAGGGAGCGGCTTCATAAATGCCTTTTCTTCGTCTGAATAAGCACTGTAGCGGCTTCCTTCCCGTTTTTTGAACGGATAGAGGTTTAATTCTTCGAGTTTTTCTGCTACAGCATGTCTGACTTCTTCAAACGAGAAGAATTTACGATTGCGCAAGGCGGCGATGACCCATGTGGTCGCAAACTTCACAGTGCCTTCGGCGAGGCTTTTGTCTTTTGGATGAAGAACTCTTGCCGGCACAATAGCGGTTCCATAGTATTCCGCCATTTCCTGATAGCTTTTGTTCAGAACGGTATCATAACGGGTATTCTTTACAACACCGGTTTTCAGGTTGTCGGGTATGAGCAGCCGCGTAACACCGCCAAAGTACTCATAGGCGTGTACATGGCACAGAAGCCAGTTCGTTGATTTCATATCTTCGCAGGCTTCCACATACGCATAACAGCTGCAGGGAAGAACGGCTGCAAAAAGATATGTATCATAAGGCTCTCCGGTAACCGGATCCTGATACCGTATGGTTGTCCCGGCCCAGTCAACCTGCATTACTTCGCCGGGTTTGTGTTTGATACGCATGGTTGCTTTCGTAACCCGCGCCCACTGGCGATACTTGTCGCAGAACTGTGAATACATGTACGGATTATTTCCTTCTGCATTGCATGTGCTGCAGTATTCGGTCCAGAGTAGTGTAAGATTTACGCCGGGTTTTGCCAGCTCTTTATGGATGTAGTTGTAATCGGGTTCCTTTCTGGGATTCGTTGCACCCGATCTTGCCGGATACAATAATGCCCTGATTTCTTCATTGGTGACAGAGTCATCCAGCGGCCAGTTCAGACCGTTTTCTTCTGCCAGATGAAGTACTTCGCTGATCGTGTTTCTTGAACTGTGCACACTGGAAGCGATCTGGCGCTGGGTGTGCTTGAGACTGTTAAGCCTCAGAATTTCTCGATAATTAACCATAATTACCGACCTCCTATAATGATAGTCACACTTACGTGTGCCAGCTTCATTATAAGAGAAATGTATGAAAGTGGCTCACCTTTCGTGAAGGTGGCTCTTTCTCATCATTACAGTGGCTCTAATTGACCGTGCAAACGGTTCTCATGAGCCGGAATATACAGCACTGAAAGAAGAGATCGATACCCTGATCATGGGACTCACCGAGGCGGAGGCAGTCAAGCTCTTTGCCAACACTTATCTGGCACTGCGTGTCTCCTACTTCAACGAACTGGATACCTATGCGGAGCTCAAGGGCTTAAATACCAGAGACATCATCGACGGGGTCAGCCTCGATCCGCGTATCGGAAAACACTATAACAACCCGTCTTTTGGCTACGGCGGCTACTGTCTGCCAAAGGACAGTAAGCAATTGCTCGCCAACTACTCAGATGTCCCGCAAAACATGATGTCTGCCATCGTAGAAAGCAACCGCACCAGAAAAGATTTCATCGCCGATCAGGTTCTGAAGATGGCCGGTTATTATAATTACAACGAAATAAACACCTATGATGAAACCTGCGAAAAACAGGTCACCATAGGTGTCTATCGACTGACTATGAAAAGCAACTCCGACAACTTCCGTCAAAGTTCTATACAAGGTGTCATGAAACGAATCAAAGCCAAAGGCGCCAACGTCATCATCTACGAGCCAACGCTTCCCGAGCACACAACGTTCTTCGGAAGTAAGATCGTAAATAATCTGAAAAAATTCAAGCAGCAAAGCGATGCCATCATCGCCAACAGATACGAGAGCTGTCTGGATGATGTCATAGAAAAAGTATATACAAGGGATTTGTTCCACTGCGACTAATAACTGACCCCTACTCCCCAAACATCTCCCGATACTTCTGCGCCATCTACTCTAGATTCGAGTGCTCATATGCATAGCGGATGGTGCAATCAGACCATTCTTTGAATACGAAATCTGGCCGCGATTCCAAACTACGCAGCCCTTTTTACTTATATTTAAACAGTTCTTGCCTCGTAAAACACCAGATATCTATCACCTATCTTCTGTTTCTCTTTATCACACATAAACGCATAACTCCACTCTAACAAAACACTCTTTCCTTCAATCAAATCATCTCTAAACATTCTTTTTATTTCTCCAACATAAGACATCAATTCTGTCATTTCACTCTCGGTTATAAATGTTTCGTCTCCATCATATCTAACTTCATGGTCATCAATAATAATGGTTACATCTTTGTTGGAGTATGTTACAAGATTCCACAGATCCTCTTTCACAGCCTCAATTACAATTCGGTCATTAAAGACGTTTAAAGTTCCGCTTTTATCAGCCAAAAAATATGGATAATATATAACCATGCCATTATCACGCAGTTTTTTTAAAACGTTATTTGCAAACATTTTGGCCTCTGCTCCATCCACACCCACAGCTCTTGGTAAATTTAAATCATCTCCTCTATGAACAGCTGTCCTAACCGTCCATAACCGGTCTGATTCAAACGTAGTATCTTCATGATATTCTTTCCAGGGAATTGTTGGCAGCAATGATTCTTTTAATTCAAGAAAACCAAATAACTTATTCATATCAGAATACCTCAACTTTTTTTAATTAATCTGTTATATGCAGTCTTCACATATTCATCCATCATACCCGAAATATAATCAATCACCAGTCTTTTCTGCAATTGTTCTTTCATATGCTTATTATTCAGATAACCTTCATAAGCCTTTTCATATTGATTGATTATATTCTCAGCACGATACTCTGACGGCAAATAATCTTTGTTATTAACATAAAAATCATACAGGGCTCCCAACATCTCTTTTCCCTGATTTTCATATGCATATACCTCATCATTATTCGTAATACACTCATATGTTGTTTTTTTCAAACCAGCCGCAAGATCCCCAAAATGCACAAATCCTATTTCTTCATCTCTTTTGGTTCCTTTTTTTGCTTTTTCCTCTTCAGTCAAATTCACGATGCCAATATCATGAATCAATGTATTAATAATTCTAGATGTGATTTCTTTACGATATAACTTCGAAAATTCTGCTGAGGTTATTTTATGATCTTTGAACGCTGCCCGATCCTTACTTTCTGCAAAAATCTCTTCCAATTTGTCTCTGTTAAGACGATCAGAAACATGATGGTTAAAATCGTGTACTATATCGTCGACAGTAAAGTTAGCCATTCTTAACCCATCTTCCAAGTCATGCGCTGCATATGCAATTTCATCTGCCAAATCAACAATCTGCACATCCAAAGTACGCAATTCAACATTCGTATCTTTAATAATTTTTTTTACCAATTTGTAATCTCTGTCATAAATAAATTTCTGCTTTTCATACTCGTTATCAGGCAATTTTTTTCTAAATGTATTATAGTATTTCAATACACCTAACAGCGTTCTATATGTTAAATTCAGTCCTTGAAATCCTGCCCTTTTTTGTTCGACAGTTGTTAAAATACGGAATGTTTGCGCATTTCCCTCAAATCCACCAAATTTTTTGCATAAGACATTTAAATATCTCTCTCCTGCATGACCAAATGGTGGATTACCTATATCGTGTGCCAACGCACAAGCTTCGACTATATATAACTCTTCCGGCTGATACCCTATCTCATACGCTATAGATCTGGCAATTTGTGCTACTTCCAAACTATGGGTCAGCCTGTTTCTGATAAATTGATCTGATTGAACAGCAAACAATTGCATTTTTCCTTGAAGTCTTCGAAATGATGAGGCATATAATATTCTCGTATAATCTCTTTGGTACTCTCCGTCCGGTCGGTTACGGTTCTGAGACTCAACATTTAATCTTTTTTTAAATACATCTGATTCCAGCGGCTTTAAAAATTTTTCTCTTATAGAATCTGCGCTTTCTAATAATATACTGTTTTCTTCATTCATGCTCTTTTCTCCTGTATTAATTCTTTGCGGACTCATTCACTTCATTATAAAGTTGACTGAAAATATAATAATCGGAGTAAAAATCCAGCTTACAATCAGTTGCATTTATCCCTTTTTTCTTCATTTCATCATTAACTTCATCGTTCTTTGCAGTCTGACATCGCATCCTTACCCAATCATACAAGTCTCCTTTTATGTAACTCTCAATAGCACGTGCATCCAGTTCTGAGTCCCCATACATTTTCATGTATGATTCTTTATATTTAAATTTATCCTCAAAAAAATCATCCTGAGATACATAGTATGTCGCTTGTTTCACACAATTGGCAACCAGACTTCTCAATGCAGCCGAACTATAGCTCCCCTGCCCCAAAATAATATTGACAATTTTATCCAAACTCTCATCATCTACCAAGCTTTTCGTTTTTCGCAAATATCCCACAAAAACAGCCATATTCGCATAAAACTGTAAATTGCTACGCAACAACATTATCACAGAACGAGCTTTTATTTCTTGCCCGGATAAAAAGGTATTTATTACTTTAGAAAAACAATTATTATTAAAACATTTTTTAACACCTTCTTGAATCTTTTTCCCTTCTAAACTATTTATAGATTTTTCATATAAATCATACGCTTCATTTTTCAAAAAAAGCATCATAATCTCTGTCTTAATGGCAATAGGATTACCCGAAATAAATCCTCCAACATAAACAGGACCGAAATCCCTTTGTGCAAAAAGAGCCTTTTTTACTTCTATAATTCCTTTTGCTCTCTTTCTGGCAAAATCCGGATTATATGCCGAAGCCTGAAGTAATTTCGATAAATGATATTTAAAATGTATTGCATATCCTGTTCCATTTGTTTTTATATTAATTTTTCTAAATGAAACCTCTTCACACACTCTTACGCGCGCTAATCTGTCATATTTGAAAGCATTCATGTTGTATCCTACCTGGCTACAACAACATGCATATTCAGAGTTCGCCCCACGCTTATTTTTATATTTATGTATAATTGTCTTACATTTATCACAAACCAAAAAATTACTTTGTTTGGTGATATCAAAATATACCCGATCCCACTCTTCTATATCATCACAAATCCGAAAGAGGAATGAAAATGGATTATCGGTAAATACATTTTGATATCTCAAAGCACCATTATTTTCATCATTCATCCGATATTCTAACGTATGGTCATAAATTGTTAATGCAGATAACTCGATCACCATCTTTTGCATTGCATCCAACGAAAAAATATTTCCATTTGTATAATACTTCAACAATAATATGCAAGCAGAAATTGCACCATGATCCCCTTTTTCAACCTTTCTCTTTATCTCTTTATGACCAATCGTCTGAAAAAGCAGACTATCTTGTAATATGATATATATTTCCGTCAATCGGCTCTGTAATCCAAAAAAGTAATTCGATATAGGCAAAACACTCTGCATTCTTTTAATGTTTTTATTGAGAAACTGTATCGCGTAACCAATATCATGCACAAGCGATGTTACAACCGCACTGCTAAGCAAAAAGTATCTATAAATTCTTCTTTTCGTTTCATCTTTGGTTTCATTCGTCGTCACATTTTGCATATTGGGCATAGATTTTTTTTGCACCAATTCGTCTTCGATCACTTTGTGTACCTTTTTAGCCAAAAAACTTTCATCATTTTCAAAATATGTGATACAACTATCTAAAATCTCTAAGTTCTCATCCGATAAGAGCATAAACATTTCATACATATTACGTACCTGATGCACAAAATGATCCCGGTAATACGAATAACTGTAATGTTCCGGATTATATTCTAAATGCATCATCCACTCAAATACAAAAAAAAGAGGTTGATACAACTCATCAAGCCCCTCTATTCCAACAAATTTTCGAATAAATTTTTCCTGTACCTCGGAGTACAAAGCCGAATATTCACTTGTATGCTCTGAATCCGAATAGACTGTATCCGTAAGTCTATATACATCTACAATCTTTTCTGATGAAATCTTTGAGAAACCAAGCTGCATATTTTTTTCTTCATTAATAATATCCGCCAGCAACTCGGGTGGGATTTCAACCACATTCTTCCCATAGTATTTATATACATATGGATTAAATTCCCTTAAAAATAAATTCATTTCCTTAGAATCAAATTTCACTTTCATCCCTCCTCATGTATGTTCCTCAACATTACTTCTCATCAAAAATCGATTTTTCGGTTCCAATTTCCCAATTATAAAAATAACCTCTTGATTTTTTTTCAAGTCCTCTCTTATCTTTTCGGCAAAATTGATAATATTGTCTACAGAAAACATTTTTCAGATATTTTATATTTGTTTCTGATATGTCAGCACTACTTTTGAGCAATTCCCTCAACTGAGTAACACAACTATTGATTGTTGCTTCATTAAATTCACCATCATTTAACTCATTATAAACCATGACATATTGATTATAAGGTTCCCGTCTAGAGTCTGGTCTTAAACGTTGCAACAAATCTTCACATTCACTATCCAGATGTCCATCATCATTCGTTGTAACAGAATACCAATACAAATTAACTTTATTATTTATGTAAAAAGTATCAAGTACTTTGATCAACTCCCGGGAGTATTCGTCATCGCCTGGGGGCATATCTATCACAATATGATCATACTTTGCATCTTTTAACAATTGATCTAAAAATTGCCCAATTTTCACACGGTACCACCCAATATTAAGCAACGGCAAAGCCTCTTCCCCAGCCTCATAATAGAACATTTTTTTATCATTTGCTCGAGGCGAAGAAAACGCAAAATCCAAAGAGGCGCACAACTTTGAATCATGCTCGTCAAAATCAAAATATAAGCCACCGTTCGTAATCACTTCCTTTACAAAGCTCTCTTTTCCTCTAAAAAAGTCATTGATTGTTTTCGGCTGGTAATTATGCGCATATGCCAAGCCAACCATTGGAGGCACATCTTGTTCAACCATGTCAGTGATATCATCCAACGTAATTTCATTCATGGTCTGAAAAGCACTACAATCTTTCCCATAAAGCAAGGTTTTTGTTGCAGATCCTTTGAAATCAGCATCCACATACAACACATTGGCAATGTTAGCCTTAGTTCCCCTAGTTTTCTTCTCCTGAATGGCCAACTCAATTGACTTAAACAAAGAAAATGCCGTTTTTCCACTTCCGCCTTTTACAGAATGTACTATATATATACTTTTTTTCTCTTTGGCATTTCCCATAAACTACCTCTTTTCTTCAGCGAAAACATCACTATAGTAAAAGACTCTAGACTGACTATCGCCATACTTTTTACATACTCGATTTACTTCGCGCATAAAACTTTCAAATTCACTATCCGACAGATCTCTCGCAATATGTGACTTAAAATCATACCGCAGAATTCTTTGTGCCTGAGCAAAATCGTTAATTCGCAAATAATTCAAATGATCAATGATATTATAAAAAGCCTTTCTATCAGAATATGTGGCCAAAACCCTTTCCATTTCCGTCTCGTCAGAATCATCCCTTTTTTCAAAAAAAACATCTTTGCTCATACGAATCTTATTGGCCAAAACTAATCCCTCAATCGAATCTGCTCGTGAAAGTACCGCCCCATAAATCATATCTTTAATATATTTTCTAACACAAGCGATTGGTTCTCCTCCACTGGCCAGGTCCAATATTTCTCGTACATATTCTTCTATCTCTTCTGTTTTTTTCCCAGCGAGCCGGTAATACACGCAAAAACGGTTTTTGTCCTCTTGTCTTCCACCAACAAATTCCACCTTGGCATCTTTCAAATCAGAAATAGAGTACTTATTCCCCCAGTATTCCTCATAATAAGGATTGCTGATAGACTTTATAAATTTCCATACATCAACAGAAGCACCGCCTAAGCATTTATTTTTTGAACTACTATTTACAGAATCCACATTCTGACGATCAGCTGGTGTAATTTTATAAACATACAAATTCTTACCATCATAATATTCTTCTTTGCAAACATCTCGCTCATCTATATTGCGATTGGCAACTCTCTCATTTTGCATGTATAAGTATATATCACCACATCGTTCCAAATGTCCTGCCAAAAATTCCAAACTATTCAACAAATCTACATTAAACTCATATTCTCCTGATAATTGTTCACCTGCACTCCTTTGAAACTGCAAAACCCTTTGGTACATATCTAACAAGCACATAATTGCCTCTAACGAAAAATCATTTTCTTTCTTTGCATCTTGATAGCGTCTCCAGTACCAGTCAATAAATAGATTCGCATTTTGCTCATCATAGCTTTTATCAGATTGCTTATTTTTGTAAAAATAACTCTCATTCAGAAATAATATCAGATCATAATTCTCCAACAATTCCTGCAATGAAGACATTTTCTTTATGGATAACTCTACGTTTGCTTCCTCACAATAAAAGATCGATTTTCCTTGATACAGGTACTCATGCAATTCAATCTCTATTTCCTTTTCCTTGAAATAAAGATCAAAGGCCTTCGTTCTCATTAAATTTCCAAGACAGGCTATTTTTATCTTATTTAACCCACGATCCTTGCACAAGCTTTCTATCTTTTCAATCAAACGATAATCTTGTATTTCGGTCAAGCTTCCATATTCCTTAAAAGGTATATATCCTTTCCTTGTCTCCGCTTTCCCCCGGTTAACAATGTAGTCCGTCAAATCGCAATACACATGCATCTTGCTGTAGTTCTGATATCTGACATCTACAATTTCTCTCCGAATATCATACTTATATTCCCCAGCATCCTCCTTGCAATTATCAACTTCTTGCATTGCTTCTCGGACAAAAGAATCGCATAAAAGAAAATAAGGATGCTCATCCATGTCTTCCTCTAACCCCGAGGTAATCTGCCCCTCAAGCAACAATCTCGCCAAAAGGAGGTTATTTAAGTCCTCTTCTTCATTAATTAAACCAATGCATCTATTAATTTCAGAAAAGAATTGTTCAATTTTTTTTACATCATTATTCGTCTTCATATACGATTCCATATCTAATATTATATAATACAAATTACTCCGTATAATATTATATACCCTTTAATAGCAATCATCAAGAAATTTTATGTTACAAATTTTAACAATATAGTCTATCATATCATCATATGCAAACCGCTACAATAGTTTCAAATATTAAATTTTTCTAAAAATATGAGCAATCC
>JALEJB010000222.1 GCA_022768825.1 Lachnospiraceae bacterium | reverse complement strand
GACTCCACGATCATTTTTGATAAAGAGGGTGGAAGTTACGAGGATGATGAGTATGACTTAAAAGCTAGTGGAAATAATCAATATTACACATTAAAATCAAATCCAACAAAGGAAGGCTATGCATTCAACAATTGGATGATTGCAGGAAGTGGTGTAACCTTAACAGAGGGTAACTATATTGCTTATGAAACGGCTGAAGACAGCAAGACATATATAAGAGTTTACGATAATAGCAGTAGAACAAATAAGTTATATGAGTGTGAGAGTGAATTTGGTATCAACCTGATTGCTACGTATCAATTTACCGCATTCCCTTCGGCTAAAATTGAGCTTTCCATGGATGGTGGCAATGTGGCTGGAGTGAACTCTCTTTCTTATGAACTGAATACATTTGATTTAAGTGATTCTGCTACACAGAGTGATCGTATAGAGTACACTGCTATGACGCTTCCGACTCCGACAAAAGACGGGTATATATTTGCAGGATGGGAAATCGGTGATAAAGTATATGATGCCGGTACCGAAATCAAATATGAAATTAGTATAACAAATGAGAACGGAAAGGTAACGATCGGAACTGACGCACAAAGTGCGATCACTTCTGATACAACATACACCTTGACAGCACAGTGGATCACCCTTCCTATGACAGAAGTGACTGCAAGTGGTGTGACAAAGGTATATGATGGCAATCCGTCTGATGTAATTACTGTATCAGGAATACCGGCAGGCGCTGCTGTTACCTATGGTACAGTGGAAGGTATCTATGACTTAAGTGCATGTCCAACATATACGGATGCCGGAGATCACACAGTTTATTACAAAGTATCTGCTTATGAATACACCGATTATACCGGTTCTGCGGTAATTAAAATTCATCCAAAGCCGGTAAGTATTACCTGGTCGACTGAGGATGAGTTTACATATGACGGCAGTGAACATTCTGTTACCGCTACTGTGAATAATGGAGTGGGAGATGATTCTTTCACAATCAGTTATGAATCGGATGGAAACAATGTACATGCTGCTACGAATGCGGGCAATTACACCGCTGTAGTGAATGATGTTGGTAATTCGAATTATACAGTGGTAGATGGCGAAAACATTTCAAAAGAATGGAAGATTTCATATCCTGACATAGATGCGGGTGTCACAGTTTCCGGTGATAAGCAGAAGCCATCAAGCCGGTGGTATATCGGAGATGTCACTATCAAACCGGATACAGGTTATCAAATTCAAAAAGAAGGAGATAGCCAGTGGCAGGATGAATTGGTGATTACAGATGAAGGAAGAACATCAGTCACTTATCAGTTAAAAGACAGCAATGGATATATCACTGCACCTGAAACGAAAGAAATATGTATAGACAGAATAGCACCAATGGGAGAAATTAGCGTTGGAAGTGATAACAGTAATAAGTGGAATACATTCCTCAATACTATTACATTTGGTAGATTCTTCAAGGAGACACAAAGCGTTAAGATTTCAGGTGTGGATGAAGTTGGCGGAAGTGGAGTAAATCAGGTATATTACTATGTATCAGAAACTGCACTTACACAGGAACAGGTTTATGCACTGGAGGATTCGGATTGGAAAGTAATTCCTAATAACGGAACCTTTTCTATTGATCCGGATAAGAAATTAATCCTATATGCAAAGATTTCAGATGAAGCCGGTTATACAATCTGGATTTCCACCGACGGACTTGTATTGGACGCGACAGCACCGGCTATTACAGGTGTAACAGATGGAAAGGCATATTGTGACGGAAAAACGATTACCGTAAAGGATACCAATCTTGATACAGTTACTGTAAATGGTACAGGTGTAACGCTGGAAAATGATACATACTTGTTATCAACAACACAAGATAGCGGGAAAAATTTTGCTATCGTTGCGACAGATAAAGCCGGAAACAGCACGATGGTAAACGTTACGATTTATAAGGATCACAACTGGCCGGTTGCATGGACTGTTACAAAACAGGCAACTGCAACAGAGGAGGGAAAAGAGGAACAGGAATGTGCTAATTGTGGGCAGAAAAAGTATCGGACAATTCCGGCAACCGGAAGCCAGGAGGCAGATCCTACAAATGGTCACCTTACCAAAGATGCAGAGGTAGCACCGGATGCACCGGTAATGATGGCAACTCTTAATAATGCGAAGTCTGAGATTATTTCTGCGGCGGCTATTTTTACTGATACAGAAAAAACAGCGATAACTACTGGGGGACAAAATGCCAGAATATGGCTGGAAATTAGCAAGACTGACGAAAACCAAATTATGCCAACTGACAAGGCTAATATAATGAACGCAGCAGAGCAGATAATGGGGGAGAATCCTGACATTACATACTTTGATGCGGATCTGTTTAAGAAAGTAGGGAACGATAGTAAAATAAAGATTTCTGAACCGGGTATCTACATCGAAGTAACCATTCAGATCCCGGATGAATTATTGAATCACAACCGGGTAATGATTCGCGAGTATCAGATCATTCGATTGCATGAAGGAGCGGTAACTGTTATTCGTAATGGTATATTTAATGAGGATACCAAAGAGTTTACCTTTAAAACAGACAAATTCTCGACATATGCTATCGCGTACAGTGATACACCAAGACCGGGTAGTACATCCGGAGGAGATGGAGGCAGTGGAGGTTCAACCATAATTTCAGTTCCGGTTACAAACATCACTGTCACACCGGAAAAGGCAACGCTTACGAAGAAAGGAGAAACGTTATCACTCACTGCAAAAGTTGTACCGACAAATGCGACGAATCAAAAGGTGACATGGGCATCCTCAGATTCAAAGGTTGCAACGGTAGATGAAAACGGTATAGTAACTGCCGTTGGAGATGGAACAGTAACAATCTCGGCAACGACTGCGAATGGAAAAAGTGCAAGCAGTATGATTACCGTTAAAATCACGCCGGAAGAACCTGATGTTGGGGACATTCAGATGGATACGACTTACCGCAAGCTGCGACTGCGTGTTCCGACCAGCACAAAGACAACCAACGTGCTGAAGTGGACGAAGTTTTCCGGCGCGGACGGCTATGTGATCTATGGAAACAAGTGTAATACCAAGAGCAAGACTTATAAGATGGTACAGCAGGTAGTCATCAAGGATGGCAGTACGACTACATGGGTTGATAAAAAGCTGGCGAGTGGCACTTACTACAAGTATTACATCAAAGCCTACAAACTGGTGAACGGTAAAAAGGTATGGCTGGCGAAGTCCAAGGTCGTACATTCCACTACAACCGGCGGCAAGTACGGCAATGCGAAGTCTGTCAAGGTCAACAAAACCGCTGTCTCTCTGGCAGCTGGAAAGACCTTTACGATCAAGGCAGAACAGATTGTCAAAGATCTGCCGATCAAGAAGCATACGGAGATCAAGTATGAGAGCAGCAACAGCAAGGTTGCTGCAGTAAACAGCAAAGGTGTCATCCGGGCAAAGAAGAAAGGCATCTGCTACATCTACGTATATGCCCAGAACGGTATGTGCAAGAGAGTCAAGGTCACTGTGAAGTAAGTGTGCAGAACCGGTTTTGGATACTGTGAGCACACGAAAAATAGAAATATCAAATTGAAATAAAGGATTCTTTTTTTCAGAAAATCCGTTATACTAACAGTAAGTGGTTTGTATAGCGGATTTTTTGCAAGAGGTGGCACATGGCAAGAAACATGGCGATCGGAATCTATATTTGACAAAAAGGAGGAAACAGTTATGCCAGAACAGAATAGCCCAATGAATATGCAGCAGAGAAAAAAACGTGTGCGAGAGATGCTATATGAGGAGCATGCGCGCACTGCTTCGGATCTGGAATGGGGCGAGAGGGAGTATAATAAAGAGCGTTACAGTGTAGAGAGTACGAAAAAAGATGTGAAATTTATCGATGAGGTACTCAATCTGCCTGCTACAGCCCGTATGGAGTTTGCGGATAAGGATCTGTTCCGTCTGAAAGCGATTCAGGGACGAAACCTGTCGCACCTGTTATTAAATGAGCATAAAAACGGCGGTGACAGTGAGGAGATGCTGGCAGTGAAAGATGCCGTTGCCGAATTGGAGGAGACGATGGCTGAGAAAGCCATGGCCGGGCGGTATGACATAGAGGAGATCGAGTCTGCCTATCAACTTGCAATCGCTGCCTGCAAAAAATACTGCGACCAAAAGAATCCGCATTTTCCGGTAGGAATAGCTCGCAAACAGCGCGTGCAGGAGACGTTGGAGCGTTTGCAGGAGGAGGCAAGGCAGATCGCGCTTTCAAAGGAACTGATCCAAAAGGGAGAACTTGAGGATATGGAGATCAAACAGCCGCAGGATCTGCTGGTGTTGGCACAGTTGCATCTTTCAAAGCATGGCGATCCGATTGCGGAACTGGAAACGAAAGAGGCAACCGGTGTTCATGCACTGACCTTTGAGGACTTTGCAAAGATGGTCGGTACGCTCAATCGAGGTGAAGTCAGTTTTGAAAATGGAAAATTAAATATCATCTCCAACAGCAGAATTGCTCAAACTGATACATATAAGATCTTTTCTGTCCTGTTTGGAAGTGACAATCCCCCAAGTACATTGAACCGGCAGATGCAGGAGCGGCTGTACGAGGTTGTGAAGGAGCGGGTCGGAGATGCAGATCCAGACTATCTTAAGTCAGTCCGGAAAGATCTGGGTTTGGATAACGGTGCCACAAAGGCAGCGCCTCTTTCGCGCGCACTATTGGCTCAGATCGTTGCAGAATCAGGATACGTCGGATCTGATGTCAGGCGGATATTAAAGAATAAAAATAAGAGTGCAGACAGTGGCCTTTCGGAAGCAGAATTGGCGCAGCAGAAGGCCGCATACAGTCTGGCGTCGGAGGCACAGAAGGTGTTTGACATCGGAATGGCAGGTGCAAACGAAGAACAAAAGCAGGCGAAAAAGGCGCTCTATGAGGCAAATAAAGCGCAGAAGAAAGAATTGATGACCAGGGTTACGGATATCTTAAAGAAAGGAAAAAAACTGGGAGTGGATGTGCCGAGTCTGTCTGAGCATCAGATGGGCAATCTTGTCAACGGCAATCTGTCGCTGGTGCAGGATCAGATTTTTTCGGCAATGAACCAGATTTATCAGATGACATCCCATCTGCAGAATGGGGCGGCAGCGAATGTCGATGCGATTGCGGCCGACCAGGATATGAAAAATAAACTGGCAGCACTTGTGATTTCCAGATTTACAGCAGAAACTGAGGAGGGAAAGGAGCTGCGTGAATATGAACTGCAGTCCTATATTAGGGAAATGGCGTTCCGTTATCTTGATGAGCAGCGTCCGGATATAAAAGAGAAAATGCCGAAACTTCAGGAAAACTGCAATAAGATGTATGTTGATATGTTGTCAGGAAATGGAGCCAACGGACTGGATCTTGCTGTGGAGAGTCGGCTTTTGGAGTGTAAAGCGTGGGAAGGCAAGATTGCCGATGTTAGAAAAGGAACAGAACAGTTGCGCACATTATGTGAGCAGATGCGAGAACTTTATGTATTGCAGGAGACTGCATTTGCAGAGGGTCTGAGCGAGACAGAAGCCGTAAGGATGGATGAACTGGGAACTCAGATTCAGAAAATGCTTTCAGAGGATGCCATCAAAACAATGGAGTTTGTGGCGAAAGAGTTAAAAGGAACACGTTTTGCAGAGGGGCTTAAGCAGGCAAAAAAAATGGTTGCAGGCGACTTTTCTTTTGAGACAGCGGCAAAACAGCTCTCTGAGGTGTCCAATACGCATAAAGAAAAGAAGGCAAAAGAACCAAAGCCTGCGGTTGTTACGGATACGGAAGAAAAACTGATCATGATGGATGCTTCCGCAAGAAAGGTTGCAGAGGTGCTGCTGTTGGAAAATCTTCCTTCTACTCTGGTGGAAAAAGGAGGGGATGAAGCATCACAGAGTCTGGTACGACTGCGGGATGTGCTGCGCCGTTTTCCGGCAGGAAAGGTCTATTCCCAAAATGTGAAAGTCGCAGGCGTGGATGCCAGACTGATCCAAAAGGCTGACAATTCGTTGTACTTCGTTGTGAACAAGCAGCCGATTCGGCTGACACGGTCGGCACAGCAGCTGGGAGACATTTTGGAAGAAGAAATGATGGAGAATACGTCTCTTTACGGAGAAGAACATGCGAAAAAGCTGATGGGTGAACTGGATTTCAGCGATAAAAATCCGGGTTTGAAGCTTCGCTCCATCAACATGTGTATCAGGTATCTGGCAGGAAAAACCAAAAGGCCGAGTACATATTTTACCAATGTTTCAGGCAGCCTGATCCGGACGCTTACCACATATATGATGGCCGGGGATATGGAGGCGCAGGAGCTTTGCAATTTTGTGGACTCCATCGAAGCGAGCGTTCATATCAATGGCGAAGAAACAAAGATGCTTCTGAAAAATGCGGAGCAGAATAAATATTCCAAAGAGCAGATAATCATTGAACATCCGGTGCAGAAACAAAAGGAAGACGAGCTGAAGTGGTCCGAGGAAGAGTCTAAGGTTCAGGATCTGATCGCGGATCTGATCTATTCCAAGGAGACATGGACCGCAGATGAGGTGATGGAAAAGCCGGGAATCCGTTTGCAGAAGATGTTGATGAATCATCTGGATACGCTGATACTTTTACTGAAAAAACCAGAGCTTCTGAAGGAGATGCTGGATAAGCTTCCGTTTCCGGAGGAAGAAAACGATCAGGAAGAAGTAAAGGATATCAAGACACAGGTGCAGGAGAATATTCAAGAGATTCTTGAGATGGAAGAGATAAAGTCCCTGCAAGACATGCCCTTTGATATGATGAGAAAATTATCAATTTCCGGATCTTTGTTTCATCCTGCAACGGTAAAAAAACTTGCAGAAGCTGAAACTTTATTAGATAAAAAAATAAAGGAAGCCGCACAGCAGATTCAGGCAGAGGTTAAGAAAGCAGTAGATGAAGTATTTAAACCGGACAAAGAAGATATGAAAGAGCTTCCGCCGTTGAAAGATCCAAATGAGAAAGACATCGATGAAACAGAAAAGAACAAACGTCTGGAAGCATCCAGGGAAAGACTCGAGCAGATTATGAAAAATGCTGCAAAGGGTTCGGCAGGCCAGGGTTTGTTTATCAAGAATGTACTTTCCAATTATTTTGTCAAGGTATCATCCATTGATCAGCGCGCGATGCTTGCATCCGCGGTGCGCAGTGCAAAGCCGATACCGACAAATTTGAAGGAACTGGCGCCGAAGAAGCAGGAGCAGATCATGAAGGAGACATTAGGCAATTATCTGGGTGGTGTACTGAAAGGTGCCGGACCTCTGCTCCAGAAGATGCTGCAGGGAATGCCTACGGAATCCATGCCTGAAGAACTTCAGGGTGCGTTAAAAGATATGAAATCGAATCTGGCGCCGATTCCGGAGAAAATCGTCCGGGCACAATTACAAAATATCATGGATCGCTCCAATAAGAAAATCACCAGCATCAAGGTAGAGAAGGCAATGGGGGCTGCGTCGGTGGGACAGACATTTTTGTGCAAGGTGTATGGCCTGGGCATGGAAGACGGAAAGGATGTTGTTATCAAACTGCTGCGCCCGGATGTGCGCAACCGTATGATGCGCGAAAAGGAAGTCATGCTCTGGTGCGCAAAACTGACAGACAAAAATGTTGATAAAGATGGAAATGTCATTGATCAGAAGCGAAAAGGCGGAATGGAAGCAACCTTTGAAGGGCAGCTCCTGCGCTATGAGGAGGAACTGGATCTGACCATTGAGGCGAAGAATGCGCAGAAGGGCAGTGTCTATGATAAGGGCTACAAGACCATAGGCGCAATGAAACTGAATACCCTGGTACAGCCTACGACGAATGCGCTTGTCCTGGAAAAAGCACCGGGTACAACTGTTGATAAGTATCTGGATGAGGTGAAAGCGAAAGAGAATGAGCAGCTGAAGCAATTTTACCAGTATAACGAGAAGGGTGAAATTGTGAAAGATAAGGATGGAGAAGTCCAGTTTAAACTGAATAATAAGAACATCAATGAGATGGGTGAGACGCGACAGCGGCTTGCGGAACTCTTAGAGGAACTCCGAAATCGTCAGAAATATATGGCGCAGCTGGCTCAGTCCTGGGTGATGGAAGGTATCTATGGCGGAGGATTTTATCATGGTGATCTCCATGCGGGAAACATCATGATCAACGATTCTGGTCTGACGGTGATCGATTTCGGAAATGCAACGCAGCTTGATGATGAGCAGAAGAAGCACGTTACACGAATGATGATGGCTGCAGCACTGGGAAATGTAGAGATTTTCCGAAACAGTTTTCACATGCTGTTGGAAAATACCCCGGAAAATGTGTATCAGGACTTGAGGGATCAGCTTACGAAGATATTTACAGAAGTGTTCAAACTGGGAGATGAATCATGTGCCGGACTGCGTATCGCAACAGCTTTGATGAAGGCACAGGAACTGGGGATAGAACTGCCATCGGCAATCTTTAATTTTTCCCAGTCGCAGATGCGTCTGCAGAACGCGATCGAGGATATGAATAAGCGGATCGCGTCGATTAAGCAAAATATCCAAAGACTGGAAGAGGCAGAAGCGGTGACAATTTATTCCTCAGATGTATACAACAGTTATCTGACGGATCACGCAATGAACAAAGAGTCGGAGACGTTGTCTGAAACACTGAAGAAAGGACAGCAAGAAGTCGGAGCCCTTGATCGGGAAAATTTGCGAAGCGAGGTACGGCAAACATCAACGGAATCCATGACAAATTTTGAAACAAAATATCTGACACCATCTTATACATGGCAAAAAAAGCTGAATGATTTTGACGACTGCATTGCTGAATTTGGAAAACTGAATTTAGACAAAGAGTCCATGAAGAATGCAATCACAAGTAAAACAGGCTCGATCAGGGCATATATAAAAGCTCTCGAGAAGATGTTCAGTTCCATGTCAGAGTATAACGATTTTGTAAGAGAGATGGAAAGTTATGCGGATGATTTTTACGGAAATTATTCCAAGATTGTAGAGCGTCTCCAGAATCTGCGCAATAGAAAGAATGTCCGTGACTGTGTTGAGTTGGAACATCGTTTCACTGCTCTGAGAGAGGCACAGCAAAATCCGGATACAGATCCGAAGGAGTTGGAGCGTCTGGAAAAAGAATTCTGTGATCAGTATGAAATTGTTCATACTTTCAATATGACACACAATTTCAAGTTTAACCTGTTCCGACAGGCGCTACGCAGTTTCGGAGGATGAAACAAAGGCAGATATCGAGGCAGATATGCAGGGTTGGTATGCGGATACAAAAACATTGGGCGAGGAGCTTTGCACGAAGCTTCGCACCAGTTACGAAGCATTCCGGTTTGCACAGTTGGGCAATGCAGAGGATACCGAGGATAAAATGGAAGCATTTCTAGCGGTCTACCATCAGGCATTGGGCATTCGTATATCTGCGCTGCAAAAGAATCTGGAGAAAAAGGTTGACGAGTCGAAACCGGATTCTTTCGCGGATGCAACAGGTGAAATAATCAAAAGTTATCTGAAGACATCTATCCGGCGTTTGGGACGATGGAATGCATTCAAGTACCGGAATGACATGAATATGGAATGATGGTGATAGTCAATTTGGGTTTACATTATTTCACAAATCAGATGCTACTGTACCCGGAATTATTAGGAGTCTTACGGAATAAAATTTGGGTGTCAGACACCATTTGAAAGGAGAAAAAATGGATATTAATGATTTAGTAGAGATTAACGACTGCCCGCTTTGTGAAGGCGGCGCATTACTGGAAGAAGAAAATGGATGTGGCTATTATGTCATGTGTCTGGAATGCGGCTGTCATTCCGTGACGATCGATTTTCATTCAGAGGAAGAGCGTCTGGATGCGGCAAAACGCACCGCGTTGCTTTGGAACACAGGAAAAGTCATTTCCAGCAGTCCGGGAGAATAAAATGTGCGCTGTGAGG
>JALEJB010000126.1 GCA_022768825.1 Lachnospiraceae bacterium | reverse complement strand
AAATATTCGAATTTCAGCTACATAGAGATCTCCAATTATCTTGCGTTTTCTTCGCAGAGCCATTTTATTCAGGCGTTTGAGAAGCAGACGTGTATGACGCCGAAGAAGTATCGGGATAAGTATCATCATTCGGCTTGGTGAGACTTATAATAAAGCCCCGTAACATATAATTACTCCGATTGTGCTTTCCCTCGTCAAGCTCGGCCGCACAAAAGTCGTAATTATATGCTATGGGGCTTTTTCATATCTCGCAAATGTGGGGGACACGAGGTCTGGGAGACCTCGGCTTTGTCCCGACCGAAGCGAAGCGTAGAACGCACAAAAGTCGTGATTATATGCTATGGGGCTTTTTCATATCTCGCAAATGCGGGGGACACGAGGTCTGGGAGACCTCGGTTTTGTCCCGATCGAAGCGGAGCGTAGAACGCACAAAAGTCGTAATCATGCGTTACGTTTTTTCATCGGAAGCAGAGAATCCCCGGCAACAAATGATTTCGATATTGTGCGATTTTGCAAGCGTTCTGTTTATGAGCGACGCCTCTGTGAGCAAAATGTGAGTGAAAGTCACAGTTTGGTCACAGCGCTGGCGCGATTAGAAAAGCTTGGCAAAAGCTAGCACATGAGAGAAATCATTGTTGACGGGGAATCCCTTAAGTACGAAAAGTGCCAGACAATTATAAGCAAATAATAGGTATCAGACGATTTTGCACGTCCCGCATTAGCGGGCTTTGAGTGCAACGAGTATGATACCTATTATTTGCAATATAATGTCTGGCACGATTTACGTTATATAATTTTAATGAAGTACAATCTCCACCGTATGCTCTGCAGCAGTCTGCGCATCCAGCCAGTTCTTTGCGACCGTCACTTTTTTGCCGGCTGCCACATCCAGCTTGCTTCCGTTCCAGATGACCTCTTTCACTTCATACTCGCCCGCATCTGCTTTTGCAGCATTGCTGTAGGTGATGTGTAAAAGCTTGCCCTGGAAGTATACATCCAAGGATGCTTTCCTATTCTCGTCGAACTGATCCTTTAACAGCTTTGGCTCAATCACGAGATCGCCGATATTTCCGTAAATACCGTAAATCTCCGTGATCATGGTCAGCATATACCAGCTTGCCGCACCGGTTAAATAGCCATATTTTCCGACGCCCTCTGCATCAAAATACTCGGGAATTCCCGGATACATCAGACTGACAGTTGTATTCATCGACTGCTGTAACAGCGCATCCAATACTTTGTTTCCTTCTTTTACAAAGCCTCTTTTGTATAATGCATTGGCATACATCACTGCCATATGAGAAAATACCGCCCCGTTTTCTTTCTCGCCGTAGGCAAATCCAAACATTCTTCCGAGATCAAATTTCTCTTCCTTGAAGTCTGTATTCAGACGATATCCGCCCACCTCTTTCTTGTATAAATAAGCATCCGCACTCTTGCAGATATCCGCAACCTGTGCATCGCTTGCCACGCCACTCATAATGGAAAAAACCTGTCCGGTCAGCATCATGCGAACCGTATCATTTTTCACACCTTCCACTGCATTGCCGTGGTTATCATAATATCCGTTGAACCAGCCGTTTCCTTTTCCGTCGCCAACCCACTCCTGAGATACGATAAAGTCTGCATACCAGTCCGCTTTTTCGCGAAGAGATGCGATGATCTGTGCCACCGAAAGTTTCACGCGTTTACCGGATACATTGTGTCTGCAGCGCTTTGCATAGTCCGCAAGAAGTGCATTTTTGTCTGCAATACTGGTCAGATCCAGTCCATCCGTAAGCAGTAATGCTTTCATCTCTTCTGCAACTTCTATCTCGGTCTTACCGGTCATCTGAGAGAATTTCTCAAGCAAATCCGCAATGTCTCTCAAGTTTCCGACATATGCACAGGTAAAAGCAACGCTCTCTCCCTTGTCTGCAGCCATATCCAAAGCGTCATTCCAGTCGGCGCCTCTTAAGCGAATGATGTTGTGGTCGCCAACCTCATAGAATGCACAAATATTCTGCAACAAAATATGCTCGATGATGCTTCCCTTGTAAATCTGACCTGCTTCGTCTTTCTGGCGCATGCCGTAATCAGCAGTCCACTCCAAATCCTTGGCATTTCCGCGCTCTACCTGCGGATCTTTGAAATAAGGGATCTCCTCATTTAAGATGTCTATATCTCCTGTCTGATCAATGTAAAGCTTGGTTGTAACAAATGGCCAGAAAGCATGGTCCATCCACACACGGGTGATGTTATTGCGGTCTGCAATAAATTCCCCCGGTTTGGAACCGATGATCGTCGCATTCGTTCCATCCATACGCACACCCTGGAAGCTGTCAACGATCATGGAGCGAACCTCTGTCGGATCCATGATCAAAAGCGACAGACAATCCTGCCACAGATCTCTCCAGCCTCTGCCGCCTTTTCCGTAATCATGATAAGGCAGGAACGAGCAACCGTAGATTCTGCGAAGGATCGGCTGGAAGCAGATCCATTTTAGATAATTGTCAACTGCATTGTCACTTGTATGGAAGCTGACATTTACTTTGTCTACCCAGTATTTTTTCGCTTCTTCAAACTTCACATCCACCTGAGCTTTGGTCTTGAACTGTTCTACCATCGGAGCAAGTGCTGCTTCATCCTCTGTCACGCCGATGAGTACGGTATATGTAAACGATGCGCCGGCTGCAAGTTTGACACTTTCAAATACC
>JALEJB010000180.1 GCA_022768825.1 Lachnospiraceae bacterium | reverse complement strand
TGCATGACATTCTTCTTCTGCGCACCTCTGCAATCCGCCGGAGGCTTTATCTTGGAAGGAGATTGGACTCCCACCAAGATGAATTTGTTTTACTCGCCACCTATAGAGGTGGGAGTCTTATCTCCTTTCAAGATAAATCTCCCCCTCTCCGTCATGCTTCGCATGCCACCTCTCCCCACAAGTGGGGCGAGGTAGGAGATTTTTTATTCAAATGTTGCGATATCGACGACCGTCAATTTCTGGCTGCCGTTCTCCAAGGATGATGCCAGTGCATTGGCTGTATCCAGAGAAGTCAGCACATTGACGCCGGTCTCAATTGCGGTACGACGGATCAAAAATCCGTCTCTTGATTTGTCACGTCCCTGGGTCGGAGTGTTGATGACCAGGTCGATCTTATGTCCGAGAAGCAGATCCATGACGGTCGGCGACTCCTGCGAGAGTTTGTTGACCTTGCGGGCTTTGACACCAGCCTCCTGCAACGTCTCTGCGGTATGTCTGGTGGCATAGATCTTGTAGCCAAGTGCCTCAAAACGTTTTGCGACCTCTGCTGCCTCCGCCTGATCCTCTTTCTTTACGGTGATGATCATCTGCTTATGCTGCGGCAGCTCAATACCAGCTCCAAGGAATGCCTTGTACAATGCCTCATCAAAATTTTTGG
The DNA here is from genome assembly GCA_022768825.1 of Lachnospiraceae bacterium. Classification (GTDB taxonomy): domain Bacteria; phylum Bacillota; class Clostridia; order Lachnospirales; family Lachnospiraceae; genus W0P33-017. The sequence continues at coordinate 19,333 of JALEJB010000180.1, read as the reverse complement.
CGATTCCGAGACACTCACCGGTGGACTTCATCTCCGGTCCCAGCGAAATCTCTGCCCCGCGGATCTTCTCAAATGAGAACACAGGCATCTTGATGGCAAAATATTCGGATGCCGGCTGCAGTCCCGGCTCATAGCCCAGATCACGGATCTTCTTTCCGAGGATCACCTCTGTTGCCAGATCAACGATCGGAATTCCTGTGACCTTGCTGATATATGGCACGGTTCGTGAAGATCTTGGATTGACCTCGATGACATATACCTCTTCGCCCACAGCGATGAACTGAATATTGATGAGTCCCTTGACATGCAGTGCTTTTGCAAGTCTGCGAGAGTACTCAGCAATCGTCTCTTTGACGGTTTCACTGACGGTCGGTGCCGGATAAACGGAAATACTGTCTCCCGAATGGACACCGGTACGCTCGATATGCTCCATGATGCCCGGAATCAGGATGTCCGTACCATCACATACCGCGTCAACCTCCAGCTCTTTTCCCATCAGATATTTGTCAACCAGAATCGGATGATCCTGGGCAATCTGATTGATGATATCCATGAATTCCTCGATTTCTTCATCGGTATAGGCAATCTGCATACCCTGTCCGCCCAGCACGTAGGAAGGACGTACCAGCACCGGATAGCCGAGACGGTTCGCTACCTCCTTTGCCTCCTCTGCGGTAAAAACGGTGCCGCCGGCTGCACGGGGGATCTCGGTCTGCTGCAGGATCTGATCAAACAGCTCACGGTCCTCTGCCGCATCCACATCCTCTGCCGCTGTTCCTAGGATCGGCACGCCCATCTTCATCAGGCTCTCGGTCAGCTTGATGGCTGTCTGTCCGCCAAACTGTACGACAGCGCCGTCCGGTTTCTCAATATTGACAATGCTCTCTACATCTTCCGGTGTCAACGGCTCAAAATACAGCTTATCCGCAATATCAAAGTCCGTACTTACGGTCTCCGGATTGTTGTTGATGATGATCGTCTCATAACCGGCCTTTGAAAATGCCCAGGTCGCATGCACACTGCAGTAATCGAACTCCACACCCTGTCCAATACGGATCGGACCGGAACCGAGTACCAATACCTTTTTTTTCTTTCCGGTAGAATTCTCACCTGCTTCGTCTTCGCTTCCATATACCGAATAGTAATACGGTGTCTCTGCTGCAAACTCTGCCGCACAGGTATCTACCATCTTGTATGCCGCATGGATGCCGTTGTCGTAACGCATCTTCTTGATTTCTTCTTCGGTCTTTCCGGACAGTTTTGCAATGACAGTATCCGGGAATTCGATTCGTTTTGCCTCTTTCAAGAGCTCTACAGTCAGCTCCTCTTTCTGCAGACGCTGCTCCATCTCTACTAAGATCGCAATCTTATCGATGAACCATTCGTCTACCTTGGTGATATCATGAATCGCGCGATAGTTGATTCCCTTGCGAATCGCCTCGGCGATCAGATAGATCCGGCGATCATCGACGATCTTCATGCGCTCTAACAGCTCCTGCTCACTCAGATTGGAATAATCATAAGACATGAGACTGTCCACATGCTGCTCCAGCGAACGGATCGCCTTCATCAGTGCTCCTTCAAAGTTATTGCAGATACTCATAACCTCTCCGGTTGCTTTCATCTGTGTCGTCAGCGTATGCTTTGCAGTGATAAATTTATCAAATGGCAATCTCGGAATCTTGACCACGCAGTAATCCAGCATTGGCTCAAAGCTTGCATAGGTCTTGCCTGTGATGGCATTCTTGATCTCATCCAGAGTGTAACCGAGAGCGATCTTGGCTGCCACCTTTGCGATCGGATATCCGGTCGCCTTGGAAGCCAGTGCCGATGAACGGCTGACACGCGGATTGACCTCGATGACACAATATTCAAAAGAATCCGGCTTCAGGGCATACTGCACGTTACATCCACCGGTGATATTTAACTCTGTGATAATGTTGAGGGCAGAGGTACGAAGCATCTGATACTCTTTATCGCCCAGCGTCTGGGATGGTGCCACGACAATGGAATCTCCGGTATGCACACCAACCGGATCAATGTTTTCCATATTACATACGGTGATGCAGTTGCCCGCAGCATCGCGCATCACCTCGTACTCAATCTCTTTCCAGCCCGCGATGCAGCGCTCTACCAATACCTGTCCTACACGACTTAAGCGAAGCCCGTTTTCAAGGATCTCAATCAATTCTGTCTCATTATGGGCGATTCCGCCTCCGCTTCCGCCGAGCGTATAAGCCGGGCGAAGTACCACCGGATAACCGATCGTATTCGTAAATTTGATACCATCCTCGACATTTTCTACTACCAGTGAAGCCGCAACCGGCTCACCGATTTTTTCCATTGTATCCTTAAATTCCTGACGGTCTTCCGCCTTCTTAATCGTCTCCGCCGTCGTTCCGATCAGACGTACCCCATGTTCTTCCAAAAAACCGGACTCAGCCAGCTCCATACCGAGGTTTAAGCCTGCCTGTCCGCCCAGTGTCGGGAGCACGCTGTCCGGTTTTTCTTTTAAGATGATCTGCTCCAATACTTTTGCAGTCAGCGGCTCGATGTAGACCTGATCCGCGATATTTTTATCCGTCATGATGGTTGCCGGGTTCGAATTGACCAGACAAACCTCGATTCCTTCTTCTTTCAGAGAACGACATGCCTGTGTTCCGGCATAATCAAACTCTGCTGCCTGACCGATGACAATTGGGCCAGATCCAATAACCAGTACTTTCTTGATATCCGCATTCTTTGGCATTATTGATTTCCTCCCATCATCTCAATAAATCGATCAAACAAATAGCTGCTGTCCTGTGGTCCCGGGCAAGCCTCCGGATGGAATTGCACTGTAAAAATCTTCTTGCCTACATATTCCAGACCCTCGTTGGTACCATCATTTACATTGATAAAAGCCGGCTTTGCAATTTTCTCATCCAACGTGTCCGTGTCTACCACATATCCATGGTTCTGGGAAGAGATGTATACTCTTCCGGTAGACAGATCCTTCACCGGATGATTGCCGCCGCGATGTCCGTATTTCAATTTATGTGTATCTGCGCCTGTCGCCAATGCCATGAGCTGATGTCCCAGACAGATCGCAAAAATAGGTACATCGGACTCATACAGCTTTCTGATCTCTGCGATGATCCCGGTACAGCTTTTCGGATCTCCCGGTCCGTTTGACAGCATGATACCGTCCGGGTTGGTTGCCAGTATTTCTTCTGCGCTTGTGTGTGCCGGATAAATTGTCACCTCGCAGCCGCGCTCATTCAGCGATCTTGCGATATTTTTCTTCGCGCCAAAATCCAGCAGTGCGACCTTTTTGCCGGAACCCTTTAAGACAGAAGGCTCCCTGCAGGTCACTTCGTCAACTACATTTCCTACCTCATAGGCTTTCAGCTTCGGAATGATCTCATCGAGATCATAATTCTCGTTGGTGGTGATCATTCCATTCATCGTACCTTTTTCACGGAGCAGCTTGGTAAGTGCTCTGGTATCGATGCCTGCAATGCCCGGTATATCATGCTTCTCCAAAAAGTCCTGTATCGTTCCCTCATTTCGGAAGTTGCTTGGCATTCTGGATAATTCACGCACAATATACCCCTTCGGCCAAGGCTTTTTTGACTCCATATCACTGAAATTGATTCCATAATTTCCGATCAGGGGATACGTCATCGTAACTGCCTGTCCTGCATAAGACGGGTCTGTCAATACTTCTAAATAACCTGTCATCGAGGTATTGAATACGATCTCGCTGATGACCTCACGGGTCGAACCGATACTTGTTCCGGTAAAAACATGTCCATCTTCTAGTATAAGAAACGCTTTCATCCTATTTATCCTTTCAAATTAAATTTCTACACAATAAAACTGCACTAGTGCCTTTCCTGCGCCAGTGCAGCTTCCTGAATCTCATTTAATGTTTTGGCTCCAATTGAGACACTCCACCCATATATGGTTGTAATGCCTTCGGAATATTCACACTGCCGTCTGCGTTCAGGTTGTTCTCTAAAAATGCGATCAGCATACGAGGCGGTGCTACTACGGTATTATTTAACGTATGTGCAAAATATTTATTGCCATCCTTGTCCTTTACACGGATCTTTAATCTTCTTGCCTGTGCATCTCCAAGGTTTGAACAGCTTCCGACCTCAAAGTATTTCTTCTGACGAGGAGACCACGCCTCTACGTCACAGGATTTTACCTTCAGATCTGCGAGGTCACCTGAACAACACTCCAGTGTACGTACCGGAATGTCAAGGCTTCTGAATAAGTCTACGGTATTCTGCCAGAGTTTATCATACCATTTCATAGAGTCCTCCGGCTTACATACAACGATCATTTCCTGTTTTTCAAACTGATGGATACGATAGACACCGCGTTCCTCGATTCCATGGGCACCTTTCTCTTTACGGAAGCAAGGTGAATAGCTGGTCAGTGTGTAAGGAAGCTTGTCCTCCTCATTGATCGTATCGATAAATTTACCGATCATCGAATGCTCTGAGGTTCCGATCAGATAGAGATCCTCGCCCTCAATTTTATACATCATGGCATCCATCTCTTCAAAGCTCATGACACCGGTCACCACATTACTGCGGATCATAAATGGCGGTACACAATAGGTAAAGCCTCTGCCAATCATAAAATCTCTCGCATAAGAGATCACGGCTGAGTGAAGTCTTGCGATATCGCCCATGAGATAATAGAATCCATTTCCAGCCACTTTACCTGCTGCATCTAAATCAATGCCGTCAAATTTTTCCATGATTTCCGTGTGATACGGAACCTCAAAATCAGGCACTACCGGATCGCCGAATTTCTCAATCTCCACGTTGCAGGAATCATCCTCGCCAATTGGAACAGAAGGATCAATGATATTTGGAATCATCATCATATCCTTTAAAAGTTTTTCAGAGTATTCTTTCTCCATCTCCTCTAATTCGGCAAGACGGGCTGCGTTTGTTGCCACCTGGGCTTTTACTGCCTCTGCTTCTTCTTTCTTGCCCTCTTTCATCAGTCCACCGATCTGCTTTGAAAGGGTATTTCTCTGAGCACGAAGATCGTCCGCTTCCTGCTTTGCTGCTCTGGACTTTGCGTCCAAATCAATGACTTCGTCTACCAGCGGAAGCTTCTTGTCCTGAAATTTATTTTTGATATTCTGTCTTACGACATCCGGATTCTCTCTTAAAAATTTAATATCAATCATGATCTGCCTCGTCTATTATTTAGTCTAATGGATATTTGTCAGTCAGAGTCTTGACAATTGCTTTTGCTGTCGGGATTGCGCTTTCACCCTCTTTGATCAGCATAGCGATCGCTTCTGCGATCTGATCCATATCCGCTGTATTCATACCGCGGCTTGTAACAGATGGTGTGCCGATACGGATTCCGCTTGTCACAAATGGCTTCTGCGGGTCGTTCGGGATCGTGTTCTTATTTGCGGTAATGTTTGCCTCGTCTAATAATTTCTCTACAGCCTTTCCTGTCAGTTCAAACGGTGTCAGATCGATCAGCATCAGATGATTATCGGTTCCGTCTGATACGATCTTGATTCCTCTGGACTGTAAGCCTTTGCAAAGTGCCTGCGCATTGTCAACCACTCCCTGCTGATACTCTTTGAAGCTTGGCTGTAATGCTTCCTGGAAGCAGACTGCTTTTGCTGCGATGACATGCATCAGAGGTCCACCCTGGATTCCCGGGAAGATTGCTTTGTTGAATTTATATTTGTCTGCTGTCTCCTGCTTTCCGCAAAGGATCATTCCGCCACGCGGTCCACGAAGTGTCTTATGGGTAGTTGTCGTCACTACATCCGCATATGGAAGCGGGCTTGGATGAAGACCTGCGGCAACCAATCCTGCAATATGTGCCATATCAACAAAAAGGATAGCACCGACCTCATCTGCGATCTCGCGGAATTTCTTGAAATCGATGGTTCTTGCATATGCACTTGCTCCGGCAATGATCATCTTCGGCTGGCACTCTTTTGCGATCTGCATCACATTGTCATAATCGATCACACCGTCATCATTTACCCCATAAGGAACAATATTGAAGTAGGTTCCTGAGAAGTTGACCGGTGATCCGTGTGTCAGATGTCCGCCGTGATCCAGGTTCATACCCATCACAGTATCGCCCGGCTGTAAACATGCGAACTGTACTGCCATATTTGCCTGCGCACCGGAATGCGGCTGTACATTGACATACTCAGCCCCGAATAATTTCTTTGCTCGCTCTCTTGCCAGTTCCTCTACCACGTCTACACAGTCGCATCCGCCATAATATCTATGTCCCGGATATCCTTCTGCGTATTTGTTGGTCATCACAGATCCCATTGCTGACATCACTGCGTGGCTCACCCAGTTCTCGGATGCGATCAGCTCGATGTGGCTGTTCTGTCTGTCGGACTCTGCCTGAATCGCTGCTGCTACCTCAGGGTCTACTGCCTGAATATCTTCCATTGTGTACATAGCTTGTACTCCTTCCTGTTCCCTTATTGTTTTATTCTTTCACTATTATCTGTAACTATTCCAAGATGTCACCATACATACTGACACAATCTCGCATATTGTTACAAAATACTCTTATGGTAGTATAGCGAAATTTTCTTTGGTTGTAAAGTTGGAAATCAAAACTTTCTGAATTTCATTTATCTCTATTAATGGCTGTGAACGTAGTTTGTCTCGATTTGCTTTCCTCGGAATTCTTCGCTCCGCTCCGCTAGTTACTACCAAGCGACAATTTTACCGAGCCGATGCACAGAATTACTCCGATTGCACTTCCCCTCGTCAAGCTCGGTCGTGCAAAAGTCGTAATTCTGCACACGGCTCGTTATACTCCTCCGCTCGTTCACAGCCTTTCAAACCGAAAAATACGAACCACGCATCACCCACAAGATACCATATTAGTCCAATGATTTTTTCTTAGCGTAGACAAGCTCCGAAGCAGACATTTGATTTCGTTTTGCGACGAGGTTCGCGCGGGATGCAACTCACACAAGGATGAATCCCTGCGAAGCCGAGCGACAGACTCGGTTCGCATCGCGTGATTCCGAGGGAAGCAAATAGAATCAAAGTCTGCTTACGGAGCATATGCCCTTTGGTGTTGATTTGAACTAAAAAAGACATATACCCTGAGATATATGCCTTTTTCTATGTTTATTTTCCAGATTTTTTAGCTGTCTTCTTTACGAAGAGTGTCTTCAGATCAAACCACAAGTTGGTTGACAGACATACAGACGAGAACAATCCGGCTACGATACCTACCATCAGAGGAAGCGCGAAATCCTTGATTGACGCTACACCTAAGATGTACAGCAACAGTACCATTACAAAAGTTGTAAGGGAAGTATTGATGGAACGAGCCAGTGTCTGCGTCACGCTTCGATCACCAATCTCTGCCAGTTCTTCTTTTGATACTTTTTTACGGTTGTGAATATTCTCACGTACACGGTCAAATACGACGATCGTATCGTTGATGGAGTAACCGAGGATCGTCAGCATAGCCGCGATAAAGGTAGATCCGACAGAAATACGGATCAGCGCATAGCTGGCAAGTACCAGTAAAATATCATGGATCAACGCAATGACAGATGCGGTTGCAAAACGTACATCATGGAAACGGATCGCAATGTAGATCATGATCAGGATCACTGCGATGATCACTGCTGTAATCGCATCACTTGTCATTTCCGAACTGATCGTTGAACTGATGGTCTGTGAAGAAATAGTATCTTCATCTACGCCGAACTGATCAACAAACACTTTATTAAATGCTTCTCTTTCCTCAAGGTTTAAGTTTCTGGTCTTGAAGATGACACCGTTGTTTCCGGCAACCTTCTGTACAAATACATCGGTATCTCCGGTTACTTCCTGTACTAACGGAACCATTTCGGAATCAATCTCTTCCAAGGTGTAATCCTTGTCGAAAATAACGGTATTTGAAGTTCCGCCTACAAACTCCAGACTGTAATTTAACGCGCCGTTTCCGTTTGCCTTATTCACACCCATACCGATAAAGCCGCTGGCGATACATGCAACTGCGATCACATAGAAGATCGGGCGATATTTGGTGAAATTAATTGTTTTACGCTCTTTTGCTTTTCCATAGAATTTGGCATCCTTTAAGCCGATTCCGTAGAAGGAATACATCACAAATCTTGTCACAAACAGTGATGTGATCAGAGAAATGATGATTCCGATTGCAAGTGTATAAGCAAATCCCTTAACTGTTCCGGAACCCTTCCATGCAAGGATCGCTGCTACGATCAGGGTAGTTACGTTTCCGTCGATAATTGCTGACTGCGCTTTTTTGAAACCGTCTTTCATTGCTGAAAATACAGATTTTCCTGCGGCAAGCTCCTCACGGATACGACCGTAAATGACGACGTTTGCATCTACTGCCATACCGATACCGAGGATGATACCTGCAATACCCGGCAGTGTCAGTGTAATATCAAACCAGTACAGAACAGCTACGGTAAGTACAGAGTAAATTACCAATGCGATAGAAGCTGCCACACCGGCCATGAGATAATATGCGATCATAAAGATCATGATGAGCGCAAGTCCGATCGCTGCTGCCTTTAATGCCTGTGAAATTGCTTCCTGTCCAAGCTGTGCTCCTACGACCTGTGACTCCAACTCTGAAAGTGTCAGAGAAAGTGATCCGATACGGATCTGGGAAGCCAGATTAGAAGCATCTTCAAAGCTGTCCATTCCGGTAATCTGTGCTTTTCCGCCGGAGATCTGTGACTGAACGGTTGGATTACTGATGGTCTGACCGTCATAGATGATCGGCATCTGCTTTCCGATGTTGGCACCGGTCATCTCTGAAAATGTCTCTGCGGCAGAATCAGAAAGCACCAACTCTACGCAATATGCATTGTTGTTGTAATCATCTTTGTAGGTAGCCGGCTGTGCATCTACCACATCATCACCGGTCATAAATACATTGCCTTCCGGATCTGCAAACTGCAGGGATCCCGGAGTACCCAACTCTTCGAGAATATCGTTTGCATCTGTGACACCCGGAATCTCTACACAGATACGGTCATCACCACTCTGGTATACATTGGCTTCTGTGCTGTAAGCCTCAACACGCTTCTGCAATTTGTAAATAGTGTCACTCAACTCTTCGGAAGTCGCATCTTCATCCTCTACCTGATAGGTGATGCTGACACCGCCTGCCAGATCAAGACCCAGTGAGATGTTCTGTCCCTCACCTTTTCCGGTGCTCGAAAGAATGATGGATGCATAATAACTGAATCCTACGATTGCTGCCAATACGATGACAAGAATCGCTACACTCTTGTTTTTCTTCATGATTGTTTCCTCTCTTTAATCGTTTTTTGCTGTTCTCTATTCCGATCCCAGCGCATTTGCCTCTGCGGCTTTGATCATGATCGCGCATTCTACGCGCTTCTTTTGTAAGGCACATCCGATGTCATAGGCATCATGAATGCTTCCGTGGAAATTATATGAGTTGGCTGCGCAACCGCCGCTGCAATAAAATCTCGCAAAACATTTGCGGCATTTTTCTTTGGAATAGACATTGCATGATTTGAATTCCTGACAGATCTCAGGGTGCTTGACACCTTCAAATACGTTGCCTAAGTAAAACTTCTCATTGCCAACAAACTGATGGCATGGATAGAGGTCTCCCCATGGAGTCACTGCCAGATACTCCGTTCCCGAGCCGCATCCGCTCAGACGCTTTGCCACGCAGGGGCCACCCTCTAAATCTATCATAAAATGGAAGAAATTAAATTCCTGTCCATTCTTTTTCCGTTTGATGATCTCTTTTGCCAGCTGATCGTACTCTTCAAAAAGCTGCGGCAGATCCTCTTCCCGGATCGCATAATCCGCATCATCGGGAGCGACTACCGGCTCCACCGAAATCTGTTTGAAGCCCAGATCGGCAAGATGCAGGACATCCTTTGCAAAATCCAGATTGTGATGCGTAAATGTTCCGCGGACATAATAGCGCATCTGGTCTCTGCTGTCCGCAAACTTCTGATACTTCGGAACAACGATGTCATAGCTTCCGCTGCCGTTTGGAAACGGTCTCATAAAATCATGCACATCCTTGCGCCCATCAATGCTCAGTACGACATTGTCCATCTCCTGATTTGCAAATTCCATGATCTCATCATTTAAAAGCACGCCGTTCGTCGTCAATGTAAAACGGAATTTTTTATCATGTGCTTTCTCCTGACTTCTTCCGTAAGCCACCAGATCTTTGACAACCTGAAAATTCAACGTCGGCTCTCCGCCAAAAAAGTCTACCTCCAGATTATGCCGGTTTCCCGATCCTGCGATCAGAAAATCCAGAGCGGCTTTTCCCACTTCATAACTCATGAGTTCACGTTTTCCGTGATACTCACCTTCCTCCGCAAAACAGTATTTGCATGCAAGATTACAGTCATGGGCAATATGTAAACAAAGTGCCTTTACTACCGTCTGTCTGTTCTTGCTGATATCTTCAATGTAATCTTCATATTCATCAGGGGTAAACAACAGCTCATCCTTTTTCAACTGCTCGATCTCATCCAACGCCTCTAATACGTCAGCCTCTTCAAAGGTATCCCGCAGCTTCTCTATGATCTGCTGCGGAGTATGCTCCTCGTAAAGTCCGATGACCGCATACATCAGCTCGTCCACTACATGGATTGCTCCGCTGTTCACGTCCAGCACAATATTATACCCATTGTTCTGATACTGGTGAACCACTTTTACATCCTCGCTTTCTTATCTAACGACGAACAAATGACCGTTCGCGTTGCGAACGGTCTTTGCCGTAATGTTCTCAATTGAATTTTGTGCGTCTTATTTGCACTGCTCGCAGGTCTGATTTCCTACGGTACAAGAGGTCTTACATGCTGACTGGCAAGATGTCTGGCACTCGCCGCATCCACCTTTTTTCACAGTGTTTTGTAATTTTCTTGTATTTAATGTCTGTACGTGTTTCATAAAAATCGGCTCCTTTCCAACATACCTAGTTGGGATTATATCACATGACCTATGATACTTCAAGCGGATTTTTGCGTTTTTTCGGTGTTTCAGCTCACCATACCTCCTGCAACCGATGAAAAGATGCAGATCAGCATTGTCGTCAGAATATGTATCGGATCGTCTGAGAATCCGCCGTTCATCAGAAAACCGACAAATAAAAGTATTCCAAAGTACAGCGCGCCCATCAGAAGTCCCCACAGATATTTCCTGCTTCCTGCCAGTTTCCCGCAAAAAAATCCACCGAAAAAGCCGGACAGAACGTAAATGATCTGGATCATGACACTGACTGCTTTTTCCGAAAACATTCCTTTGTAGAGTAAAAATGCCGACAAGAGCAGCAGCGCAAATGTCATGATATACATGCTGATGAGCACCACGAAAATAGGTACTGCCATCCTTCGTTTTTCCTGAGTCCTCTCCATAAAATTCTCCCTTCCTAACATGCCATTTCAGAAATTCTCGCCCACAAAGCTTTGCTTCAAAAAGATGTCGCGGGATTCTCAATTTCTTGTCCACTTCATATGTATGTCGGAAGAATTTTATTTAGAACTGTTTCTATACCGTTTCCGGTTCCGGATAGTCTACGCCAAAGGTATCGACCGTCACTGTTTTCATCACCTGATCCTCCATCGGGCGATCTGCGTAATCGGTTTTCACTTTTGCGATCTTGTCCACAACCTCAAGTCCCTCGATGACTTTTCCAAAAGCCGCATACTCGCCGTCTAAATGCGGGCTTGTCTCATGCATGATAAAAAACTGGCTGCCTGCCGAATCCGGGATCATCGTACGCGCCATAGAAAGTACACCCGGTGTATGCTTCAGATCATTCTGAAAACCGTTGTGTGAAAATTCTCCGCGAATGCTGTAACCCGGTCCGCCGGTTCCGGTTCCCTGCGGGTCTCCGCCCTGAATCATGAATCCCGGAATGACACGGTGAAAAATCACACCGTCGTAGTAGCCTTTTTTGATCAGGCTGATAAAGTTATTCACTGTATTTGGGGCAATTTCCGGATAAAGCTCTGCTTTCATCACATCGCCGTTTTCCATTTCGATTGTTACAATTGGATTGCTCATTTTTGTTCTCCTTATATATTTGTGATATACTGGAAAGTATAGTACATAAGTAAAGGAAAGTAAAGGCTATGCAAGATGTATTCCAGCGTTTTCGCTCATTGAAACAAATTTGTCTGATCCCGGAAGAAATCCGGGACGACCCATGGATCTTTTCGCTATTAACGGAAGCAAAGAAATGTGGTATCGCAATTCTATCCCTGTCAAAAAGCCAAGATTATTCAACTGTCATTGCCCAGTCTGGAATCTCCGCCGACAGCTGTCTGCTGCTTACAAACAGCGTGGATACATTTCTTGCTGCCGGCGATCTCCCACTGGCGATCATAGGCTTTGGCGATCTGTTTTTGGCTGATCTGTCCCACTATGGCAGACAGCCCGAAATACTGGTGGAAAGCTTTGAAGAAATCGATGTGCAGTTTCTGGATCGAATCATGAAGCGTGCCCAGCATCTGCCGTGGATCACAGTCGTCACCGACCGGTGTGTCCTGCGGGAGATCACGTTAGATGACATGGATGATCTGTTTGAGTTGTATGCCGGCGAAGGCATTACAGATTATATAGAGGACCTGTATGAGCGTCCAAAAGAAGAGGCCTATACCCGCGCGTACATTGAGAATATGTACCGTTTCTACGGATATGGCATGTGGCTCGTCACCGACCGGAAAACCGGAAAACTGATCGGCCGCGCCGGTTTTTCCCATCAGGATCTGGGTGACGAGATCGTACTGGAAATGGGCTATCTCATCGGAAAGCCGTATCAGCAGCAAGGATATGCGACGGAAGTCTGCCAAAAACTGATCACTTTTGCGCAGGAAAATCTGGACTTTTCCTGTATCAACTGCTTTGTGGATCCGGACAATGCAATTTCGATCCATCTGCTGGAAAAGCTTGCGTTTACAAAGCAAAAGGCATGCACCATCATAGACGGGCATGCCATGCTTCGTTATATTTACCCTCTTTAGAAAGGGAAAGGATTTTTAGTTTTCCTCTAACTTGACTGTCATCTTATCCAGATGCCAGATATCATCCACGTACTCCTGAATCGTACGGTCTGATGAGAACTTACCGGAATGAGCAATATTCAAAATGGATTTTCTTGCCCAGCCTTTTTCATCCGCATACATCTCAGAAATCTTTCTCTGCGCATCTGCGTATGCGCGGAAATCTGCCAATGTAAAGTAAGTGTCTGCATACTGGGTGCTCTTGGTATTGAGCAGCGAGTTGTACAGATCGCGGAACAATTCCGTATCGTTCTTTGAGTAAAATCCGTTGATGAGCTGCATCAATACCTGACGGATCTCAGGATCATTGTTGAAGATCTTCATCGGATCGTAATCTCTTGCTTTCTCATGCGCAATGACTTCGTCTGCACTCATACCGAAGATGACGATGTTGTCCTCTCCGACTTCCTCTACCATCTCAACATTTGCTCCGTCCATTGTACCGATCGTGATCGCACCGTTCAACATATACTTCATGTTTCCGGTTCCGGATGCCTCTTTACTTGCAGTCGAGATCTGCTCGCTGACATCTGCGCCACTGGTGATGATCTCTGCGTTGCTGACACAGTAATCCTCGATAAACACGACCTTGATCTTGCCGTTAATGCTTGCGTCATTGTTGATGACGTCTGCCACGTTGTTGATCAGTTTGATGGTAAGCTTCGCATTTTTATAGCCTGCTGCTGCCTTTGCCGCAAAGATAAAGGTTCTCGGATAGAAGTCCATCTCCGGATGTGATTTGATCTGATTGTACAGAAACATCACATGAAGAATGTTCATGAGCTGTCTCTTGTACTCATGCAGACGCTTGGTCTGACAGTCGAAGATCGAACGCGGATTTACTTCGATTCCATTATGCTCCTGAATATATTTTGCAAGGCGAAGCTTGTTCTGGTACTTGATATTCATGACCTCATGCTGTGCCTTCTCATCGTCTGCATATACAGCTAATTTTTCCAGATGGCTCAAGTCGGTGATCCAGTCATTTCCGATATGATCACTGATCCAGCCTGCAAGCAGCGGATTTGCATGGAGAAGGAATCTTCTCTGTGTGATTCCATTGGTCTTGTTGTTGAATTTCTCCGGGAACATCTGGTAAAATTCCTTGAGTTCCTGTTTCTTCAAAATCTCTGTATGAAGTCTTGCCACACCGTTTACCGAATATCCTGCGCAGATCGCAAGGTTTGCCATCTTCACCTGTCCATCGTATACAATTGCCATCTTCTGAACCATATACTGATCGCCCGGGAAGCTTGCCTGAATCTGTAAGATAAAGCGGCGGTTGATCTCCTCTACGATCTGATAAATACGCGGTAAGAGACGCGAAAAGATCTCGATCGGCCATTTCTCCAGTGCCTCGGCCATAATTGTATGATTGGTGTACGCACAGGCATGTGTGGTGATCTTCCATGCGTCATTCCAATCCAGACCATACTCATCCACTAAGATACGCATCAACTCAGCGACTGCAACCGTCGGATGTGTATCGTTCATCTGGAACGTCACCTTCTTTGGAAGATCATGAATGTCATCATGATTCTTCATAAACTTAGCAACTGCACGCTGCAAGCTTGCGGATACAAAGAAATACTGCTGTTTCAGTCGTAACTCTTTACCCTGTACATGGTTATCGTTTGGATACAATACCTCGACTAAGTTTCTTGCCAGATTCTCCTGCTCAACTGCTTTTTTGTAATCTCCTTTGTCAAAAGAATCTAACTGGAAACATTCCACCGGCTCTGCATCCCAGATCATCAATGTATTCACCACATTGTTATCGTATCCGATGATCGGCATATCATACGGAACTGCGGTAACTGCCTGATAATTTTCCTGTACAAATCTTGTCTTTCCGTCAGGACCAACCTCTGCACGGACATATCCACCGAATTTAACGGTACAAGAGTGCTCCGGTCTGCGAAGCTCGAACGGATAGCCGTTCTTTAACCAGTTGTCCGGCACCTCAGTCTGATAGCCGTCCTTGATCTTCTGACGGAACATTCCGTAACGATAACGGATTCCACATCCATATGCCGGATATCCCAGAGATGATAACGACTCCATAAAGCAGGCCGCCAAACGTCCCAGACCACCGTTTCCAAGAGCCGGATCTCTCTCCTGATCTTCGATCACATTCAGATCCAGACCAAGCTCTTCCAATGCTTCTTTTACCTGATCATATGCTGTCAGATTGATCAAATTGTTTCCCAATGCACGTCCAACCAAAAATTCCATTGACATATAGTACAGAGTCTTTGGATCGGTCTCATCCATGGTCTTCTGGGTTGCCAGCCACTGATCAATGATGACATCCTTTGTCACATAAGAGACTGCCTGAAAAATCTCCTGCTGGGTAGCTTCCTCCAAGGTCTTTCGAAAAAGAGTTTTTACGCTGTCCTTGACATTTTTCACAAATGTCTCTTTTTCAAACATTTCATTTGTCATAAGTTTTGTTGCCTCCTTTGGGATCTGTTATTTTTTCTGAACACCAAGCACTACTTTTTCCCCATTAATGTTCCATTCCTTCTCAAAACCACTAACAGCCCCCACTGTAATGGTATCACCCAGTACTTCGTTACGGATATTGTCTCCGTATTTTGTAAAGATGTCCGCCACTTTTCCGTCTGCGATATATGAGATATCGATACGGTCCATTACTTCAAATCCGGCCTCTTTACGCATTGTCTGAATCTTGCTGATGATCTCACGGACAAAGCCTTCCTCGATCAGCTCGTCAGTCAGGTTTGTATCAAGTACAACCGTGACATAATTGTCACCCTCTGTCTGATAGCCCTCCATCTGTGTCATTGTGATCAGCAGATCCTCTTCTGATAGTACAATATCACTGGAAATGCTGTCAAGGACAAGCTGACCGGTCTGTTTCAGTGCTGCCATCGCCTCATTACCATTCAACTGCGCCAATGCCTGCTGAATCTGACCCAGATATTTTCCGTATTTTGGTCCGACGGTACGAAGCTGCGGTTTAAATGTGTAGTCTGTGTAGGTACTTACATCATCGGTAAATACCACCTTCTTCACATTCAGCTCATCCTCAATGATTTCTGTATAAAAATCTGATAATTCAGACTCTGCTTTGACATACATCGTGCCGATTGGCTGACGGTTCTTGATGTTTGCCGAATTACGGCAGGCACGTCCCAGTACGACGATCTTTAAGACCTCATCCATGTTCTTTTCCAGATCTGCATCGATCCATGCCGGATTTGCAGCCGGGAAGTCACATAAGTGAACACTCTCCGGTGCAGCTGCGTCTACGCTGCATACCAGATTTCTGTAAATATCCTCTGCCATGAAAGGAATCATCGGAGCCGCCACCTTTGCAACCGTGACAAGTGCGGTATAAAGTGTCATGTAAGCGTTGATCTTATCCTGCTCCATGCCCTTTGCCCAGAAACGCTCACGGCTTCTTCTGACATACCAGTTACTCATCTCATCTACAAAATCATCCAGTGCTCTGGCAGCCTCTGGAATACGATAATTCTCCAGATTGTCGTCTACGGTCCGGACCAACGTGTTCAACTTAGACAGAAGCCATTTATCCATAACCGGCAGCTTTTCGTAATCCAACGTATATTTGCTTGCGTCGAACTCATCAATATTGGCATACAGTACAAAGAACGCATACGTATTCCACAGTGTACCCATGAATTTACGCTGTCCTTCCTGTACAGCCTTGCCGTGGAAACGGTTTGGCAGCCACGGTGCGCTGTTGATATAGAAATACCAGCGGATCGCATCCGCTCCGTATTTTTCCAATGCATCAAACGGATCCACGGCATTGCCTTTTGACTTACTCATCTTCTGTCCGTTCTCATCCTGAACATGTCCTAAGACGATGACGTTTTCATAAGGTGCTTTATTGAATAACAGAGTCGATTCTGCCATCAGCGAATAGAACCATCCACGAGTCTGATCCACTGCCTCTGAGATAAACTGTGCCGGGAACTGCTGCTCGAACAGATCCTTGTTTTCAAACGGATAATGATGCTGTGCAAACGGCATTGCTCCGGAATCAAACCAGCAGTCAATCACCTCCGGCACACGGTGCATCGTCTTGCCACAGCAAGGACAGGTGATCGTCACCTCATCAATATACGGACGATGAAGCTCCACTTTCGCAGCCTCCGGATCACCGCTTAGATCCGCAAGCTCCTGTCTGCTTCCAACCGAAAGCTGATGTCCGCAGTCCTCACACTCCCAGATGTTGAGCGGAGTACCCCAATAACGGTTTCTTGAGATTCCCCAATCCTGAATGTTCTCTAACCAGTTTCCAAAACGACCGGTTCCGATTGATTCCGGAATCCAGTTAACCGTATTGTTATTGCGAACCAGATCGTCGCGAACCTCTGTCATCTTGATAAACCATGACTCTCTCGCATAATAGATCAGCGGCGTATCGCAGCGCCAGCAGTGCGGATATTCATGCTCAAATTTCGGAGCGTCGAATAACAACCCTTTATCTTCCAGATCCTGCAGTACCATTGGATCTGCTTTCTTGACAAATACACCTGCATATGGGGTATTTTCAGTCAACTCTCCTTTTCCGTTGACAAGCTGCACAAACGGAAGGTCATAGTTACGTCCAACCTGCGCGTCGTCCTCACCGAATGCCGGTGCGATATGAACAATACCGGTACCATCGGTCATCGTGACATAGGAATCACAGGTGATATAGTGTGCTTTTTTATGCTGCTTTGCGATGATCTCATCCGCAAAATCAAAAAGCGGCTCATATTCTTTGCGCTCCAAGTCGATTCCCTTGTAGGTTTCCAGCACCTCGTAAGCTTTCACTCCTTCTGCCTCGTTTCCAAGGTCTCCTAATACTTTGTCGAGCAAAGCTTCTGCCATATAATAAGTAAATCCGTCTGCTGCTTTTACCTTGCAGTAGGTCTCATCCGGATTGACACAGAGGGCCACGTTACTCGGCAGTGTCCACGGCGTCGTGGTCCATGCCAGGAAGTAAGCATCTTCACCTACCACCTTGAAACGAACGACTGCAGAACGCTCCTTGACTGTCTTATAACCCTGAGCAACCTCCTGTGATGACAACGGTGTCCCACAGCGCGGGCAATAAGGCACGATCTTAAATCCTTTGTATAACAGCTTTTTATCCCAGATCTCTTTTAATGCCCACCACTCGGACTCGATAAAATTGTCGTCATATGTGACATAGGGGTCGTCCATGTCTGCCCAGAAACCAACGGTTCCTGAGAAATCTTCCCACATTCCTTTATACTTCCATACGGATTCCTTACATTTTTTGATAAAAGGCTCCATTCCGTATTCTTCAATCTGCTCTTTTCCGTTTAACCCAAGAAGCTTTTCTACTTCCAGCTCCACCGGCAGGCCATGGGTATCCCATCCGGCTTTTCGCGGTACATAGTATCCTTTCATGGTACGGTATCTCGGAATCATATCCTTAATGACACGGGTCAAAACATGTCCAATATGCGGTTTTCCGTTTGCAGTAGGCGGTCCGTCATAAAATGTGTAAGTCGGACCTTCCTTGCGACTGTCCATGCTTTTTCTGAAAATGTCGTTTTCTTTCCAAAATTGTTCTGTTGCTTTTTCGCGCTCTACGAAGTTCATATTCGTATCAACTTTGTTGTACATGAGCGTTCTCCTTTCTTACCTTATCTAAATATCTCCGACTTCATCCATTGGAAGTCCATTGATATATCCTTCATATCCATCATTCTCATCATATTCATAATCATAATTGTCATCGTTTTCGTTCTGCTCTATTATGAACTCTTCATAGAAATCGTCGGTAAATCCGCTGGGATCCGAAACCACGTCGTTGCTGAACATCAAGAGAGAGATCATGGCGATCACAAGAAACGCAATCGAAATGCCGGAGGTGACAAATCCGGCAACTGCCATGCCATTGTGAACTGATTTTTTCGTCAAATGTACCACCCCGAATATCACGGATAAAACCGCCAACGGGATATTGATACAAGTGCAGGAAAACAGTAGTGCCACAATTCCAAGCACCATAGACGCAACCGCAAAGCCATAGCTTTCATTCTGCGGCGCGAAGGATTCATCCGAATAGATGGGTTGTTTTTCATCCATTGTAATACTCCTTTCACTTTCGGCATCAATTAAATCCGACTATCTTTTGTGTCAGGCGATAGGCTGCCACGGAGATTTTTCTTCCGCCTTTGCCCGGAAGATTCATCGCATTCCCCATAATTCCGTTTCGCAATCTGTGAAACAGGCGAAGATCATAATTTT
>JALEJB010000176.1 GCA_022768825.1 Lachnospiraceae bacterium | reverse complement strand
TGTTTTACTCCACTCAAACAGGTATGCCACCAGCATGAAGGACAATGCAATGGCAATTCCCAGATTCGTTATTGATATCCCGTAAATGAACGTCTGGACAATGATGGCGATCAACGGCTCAAACGTAAACAAAAGGAGCGCCGCAAACATGGTTTTTTTCACAGATCTGCGATAACGGATACACATAGCACCGGCGGTCAAAATGCATGCAACATTAAAAATTGTATAGACATACCACCCTGTATTCCTGTGATAATAGTTTGCATCATCAAAATAGTACATCCATTTTGTGAACAGATTCGTGAATAAAATGATCAGACTCAATACAATGCAGGCATTTACGATCCGGTCATACCATTTATCCGGTGTCACACCCTTTTCCGCGAGCAGTTCATACATATAGCGCATGAACTGTCGTATCAGCACCAGATTCAGAAAAAAGACCACAAAATTTGCGATTGCGGTCATCAACCGGCTAAACCCATCTGTATTTCCTCTGTATATATATGCTGCAGCCTCAGAAAAAAAGAGAACCGACGTTGATAAAAACATCCATTTCAGTTGCTTCCAGCTGTTTCTTTCATGACCGTTCATCAGTATGAGCACCGCCAGCATGAGGCAGATAAATCCGCAAAATATCTCTATGGTAGCCTGTGTTAGTTCCAAATTTGTAATATTCATAGATCGTCGTTTTACTCCCATCAAATCAAAAATAACATATTCCATCCATTAATAATTCATGTTACTCCCCAAAGACGGACAAAAGTTGGACTAAAGTTAGACAAAGCTTCCTCTTTTTTTCAAAAAATATCGCCCTGTCCGCCTACGCGGACAAGGCGGTATATCTGTCTGTGTATGAAAAAAAATAGCAAACCACTACATCCGGCTTGCTGTCTCTACAGAGATCTCTCCGCTCTCGTTGACAAACAGATCCATCACTACGGTCTCCTGTACATTTTCATCCCACGCATCCGTGTACTGCAACGCGATCTGGGCAGTTCCTGCCTTGTCCAATGCAGCATCCATAGTCAGAATATAACATCCGTCTTCATTTGCTTCGCTCTCTACACTGATGACATCCTCATAATGATTTTGCAGGATCCACTGAAAATCATCATCCGCGGGATCCTCCAGTTTCAGCACCAGTTCGTAACCGTCCTGCTGCAATTCATACCATTCTGCCGGCTGGGCACTCTTGTCGTTTGCTTCCCAGTCAATATCCGGATCTTCTTCAGTGGAAAGTTCCTCATTGTATACAACGTCCGATTCCTCTACGGTCTCCTCATCGCCGGCTTCCTCTGTCTCATCCAAAGAAGCCACGTCATCCTGTTGCGCGTCCTCATCCACAGATTCCTCATCCTGTACATCCGCAGTCGCATCGACCGTCATCTCGTCAGACACACTCTGCGAGGCACTGCCACAACCATTCAGAATGACAGCAGTCGCTGCCACAAAAACGGTTAATTTCATCCATTTCAAACTTCGATTTTTCATTTTTTTATGTTCTCCTTTACCTTTTGGCAGGTTCTCTGCCGTATTTTTAGCTATCATAACAGAAAAACACAGACAAAAGACGGACACTTTCCTCTCTGTTTGAAAAAATCTCTGCATTCCTGCACTCATTCCTGCGACTCCACCGGACGATACGGCATCGTGATGATCACGCGCGTGCCCTCTCCCGGCCGACTCTTCATCTCCATTGTACCATCGATCATATTTTTCAGACGGAACCGCACGTTTTCCACACCGACCGCACCGTCACGCATGGGTTTCGACTGATCAAAGCCGGCGCCGTCATCCGCCACAACGATCATCACCGTGTCCTCAGACCGGGTCACGCGAAGTGTAATACTGCCGGTGCGCTCCATTTTATCAAAGCCGTGATGGATCGCATTTTCCACCAGCGGTTGAAGTACCAGTGGCGGCATGAGAAAATCCCTCACCTGAAGTTCTTCCAGAAATCCGATATTCTCATCATAATGTATTTTTTCCAGTGCTACATAATCCCTCAGGTGCGCCATCTCCTGATCAAAAGGGATGAGCTTGTCATTTTGCTGCAACACATCTACATTGCTGCGCAGATAGCGAACAAAACACTCAACCGCTTCACTTGCCTTCCCGGAATCATGCTGACCGGTATAATTGATCGCATTCAATACATTATAGATAAAATGTGAACGGATCTGACCAAGTGAAAGCTGCACCCGACTCTCCTGCAATTCCTGTGCCAGTTTCGCCTCTCGCAGGGCCGCGCGATAATTGCGGGCGATCTGCTTGATCTCATGTATGATGTAGACGAGTAACAGAAGTAAAAACACGATCTTCATCAGGCTCAGATCCTGCCACCAACAGGTATAGCAGTTTACAATCTCCAGGAGCATCACGGGATACAACACGCATCCGCCAAACAGCATCCGTCTTGATTCTCCTCCATACTTACGCACATGACAAATACAGAGCACCAGCATCGAGGCAATCAACAGTGCATGTATCATCATCCACGGAAACATCATTCCAAACAGCGTCCGTCCGGTCACAAGTGCAAGGATAAAAGCCCCAAAATTCACAAGCGCGCTCACAGCAGTCAGGATATTGGCAATCATTTGCGCTCTGCCCGTCAAAAAATATCTCGTCAGCACCAGAAGTTCAAACACGAACAGCATCAGACAAATCTGCCTGCCATAAGAATTCATCACATAAAACGGATTACAAAGGGAAATATCCAGTGTGTCAAACATGATAAATCCACCTGCAAACAGCACCAGCAGTCCACCGGTTATCACCCCATCCACACCCTTATGCCGCTGTGCCAGTTCAGCGACAGCAATACCGAACAGTACCAGCGCGCAGATGACCATCCCGTACCCGGTCATCCAGGAAGGCAATGTCTGCTTTTCAAAATTACTCAGAATCTTTGCCTCTGTTGCCGGATAGATCATACGCAAAAATTCGTTATAGGCATCCGCATTGCCGAAATGATAGGGATTACTCAGTCGAATCTCGATCTCATCCTCTGCCCCTAGTGCCGGCGTATACCAGGTGGTCCAGACCTTACTGCACAGATCCCGGATCAGATCTTCGGAATAGGGATAACCGCCGTAAACGGTCTCGCCGTTTACCGATATCTTCATCATAATATAGTCCAGATAAAAGCTGATGGGTGACCCTTCTTCCAGAAACTCCTGATTCTCTTCGAAGTTTCCCTTTAAAATCAACTCTCCGTCCAGCGCATTCAATTTTGTATGCTCATCCAAAATCTGCCACGTGCCACCACCCTGACTGTAAACACCGTTAAACGTCATGGGGAATAAGATTGTCGGTGTAGACTGGCGGCTTTTCTGGTTGACCAGCACAAGCAGCACTACCGCCAAAAGCAGTAGTGCTGTATGAATAAAAATCTTATTGTATGATAGGAATTTTGATATCGGTTTCAAGCAGAGCTTCCTCCTGTATGGTATCTTTTCATGGATATCTTCTAATTGATATTCTCCATTCCGGTCTGTTTTTCCAGACGCCACAGCCTCTGGATCATATGTATTCTGGCTTTCATAAAGCGCAGTTCCTTTTCAGTCAGCGCATGACCCAATCTGAAATCGATCAGTTCATCACTCAGCCCATCCAACTGTCCCAGAAATATCTTCTCCGTTTTGGTCAGCTTGGCATGACCAAACAATTTCGCCAGTGTCGCCTCTCCCTGATAGATCTCATCAATGGAACGGTCGGTAAACATCTTTTCATTCTTTACCGATGTCACACCTGTGATGGTCCAGCGCTCCAAACCGCCGGATACCTGTTCCTTGCTCAGCTGCACCTGATAGTCATCCTCACCGCGCCCGGTATATCCCATCAGCACGTCCATCACGCGAAGCAGCTCCATCTGATGCAAAGCTTCCTGTGAATACTGCAAACGGACTTTTTCCTTACTTGCAGCTTTCTTTACCTCAGCAAGCGGCTGCCCGCCATCCTCTCTCGTCAGGATACCGCGTACCTTCTGAACCTTTCCCGCATTTTCGACCTCAGTTTCCGCAAACCTCGCCTGGGCATACAAGCCGGACACCCCAAGCAGTTCGGACAGTTCTCTGGCTGCCACGTTCTTTCTGGCAAATGTCGACTCTGCCAGAATATCATTTTCCCGCTGAAATGTATAGTCCTTTTCTCCTCTTGTAAACCTTTTTTTCTCTCCGTTTTTCAGTGTCCCAATCTGATCCTGCTCCTCCGGTGACAGTTTATTCATACGCACACTGCGCGCACCTGCCAGCACCTGATCCCAGCTGATCTGCTCACCCTGATGTGTCTGCAATACCTGCTCCACCATCTGCGAAAAAGAATCAAAGAAGCGAATCTCTGCCTCACACTTTTTCTTCACCTGCTCCACCATGCGCTTTCTGGCACGTCCCGTAGAAGTAAGCGGAGTCCGGTTCCTGATATAATTGTTGCAATGATCAATCAAATCCTGATATTGCACTCGGATCGCCTCACTCTGCCTGCGCGCATTCTGCTCAGTGACAGGCTGTGCCAGCAAAGCATTCAGTTCCTCAATGGACTGTTTGACAGCCGTCATCTTCGAGCTGTCTGCTTTTGACAAAAAGACGGACCGTTTTTCGCTTGTATGCAACATCTCTCTCTCAGTTTTCGTCTCCTGATGCGCCAAAGCCACAGCTTTCTCCACCTGATCCACATCCCGATTCTCATCAAACCATGCTTTTGCCACATCTTTGATAATACTGTGTCTACTGGACTGGAGATGCATTCCTTCCAATGCCTTATCAATGATCGTCTGCGCCTGTTCGTAACTGGTGACCTTGACCAGATTGTTTCCCTGATCGAGAATATACAGACCGGTGTCCAACTCATTGATACCGGACTGGCGATACATCTCACCGGTCTTCAAATCCGTATAACCGACACGGTGTGCCTTTTCCTCTCTCTGAAGCACTTTTCCGTCCGCGGTCTTTAACTCCCGTACCTGGCTCTCATCCAACTGATCCAGACCTACATTGTGACGATAGGGTGTCAGGATCACGCGCTTTGCGCCCTTGACACTCTGCGGACGAAAGAATGCCTTCTTATCCGTATGAAGCGAATAGATCACTGTCGTTTCCGCATGTTTCAGAGGTGCCAGTCCCTGTTTCGCCAGTTTCTTCTCATCGCCATGAATGTCCACCTCACCTTTCGCACCCCAGTTGGAAGTAGCACCTGCCACCGGATCATATTGTATGATCTCAAATTTCACAAAATCCGCATACTGCGGCCACGTATCATTGACCCATTTCTGCAAACGCATCGGACCAAGGATTGCAGACACGCCACCTCTGCTGTGTCCTCTGACAAGCATATGGATATCCGGTCCCGTCTGTCCACTCGCCTTCCACTGCTCAAAGATCGTCTTCAATTCCTGCTTGGAAATCTGCAGGAAATAGTCATTTACATTCTCAATACTATAATCTCCTACATTGAGTCCGCCCAGCGAACCGGCGATGGAATAGCTCACCTTGCGTCCGGTCTGATCCTTCTTTTTCAACAAATACTTCGTCTTTTTGCCATTGATCTCAACACTTTCTCCGTATTGACTCCTCGTATCTGTCTGTGATCGGAGCTTTTTGAATTTTCTCTTCAGCTCTTCGTATTGCGCACGTTCCTCCTCAGACAATGCTGAAACATTGAATCCCTCAACTTTTTCCACCAGCCGGTCCATCTTTTCTGAGAGATCACGCATTTTTTCCCGGTATTCTTCCTCCGAATCCAGATGCTCCTTGCCGGTGAAACCGTTCTGATCCTTACGCCATTGCTTAAAACCACTTCCAACGAGATCAAACTTAAACACCAGTTTTCCCTCTGCCACAAGCTGGGAACCTCTCGAATGGTGAAGCGTCTTCGTTCGTTCTCTCTCGTCCTCAGACATCTTTACCGCCTTGATCAGATCGTAAATCTCCTGTCCAAGCACACTTGTAATCGCTTCATTGATATTTTTGATTACCTGACTCTTGGCAGCCTTCGGTGAAAGGATTTCCTCCTCACTCTTCGTCTGGGTATAGGTGTATTCTTTTTTCTCATGCAGTTCCTGCCGCTGCTCGTCAGTCAGTTCCTGATAGCGTTCACGCAAACGCTCACTTCGCAGTTTTTTTAATGTCGATTTGTCGCCTGTCTGCTCCGGTGGCTGATAAGCCTCCCATTTTGGCTGTTGGATTGGCTGTTCATTCACCGGCATCGTCACCTCGTGCACCGGCCTGTGAACCATCTGCTGATCTTTATATTGATCACACATCGTCTTCCCCTCCTATCAATACAATACTTATGCCATGTTTTTATCTCCTACAATAACCGATCAAACGCTTCAATCTCCTGTTCCAGCTCTGTCAGTGGCTGTAACTCCTCTAACTGTCCGACTGTCTCCCCATGGCGGACGTAAAGCGGCTGTCTGTCTGCAAACAATCTCTCCACAATTGCTGCCGATGCCTCACTTCTGCACAGGATCAATACCGGAGTCTGTGACGGATGCTTTAAATATGCATGGATCGCCGCATACTGGATCATGTCTAACACCTCTTTCTTTTTCTCCCGTCGTCCCTGCAAAAAGACCGGTTCCAAAGTGCCGGACAACTGCTGTCTGACAAGAAAGAGTCCACGGATAGTACCTGCAGACTCGATCGCGCAGCTCACATCCGGATCGATCCACTCCCATTCCTCCGGTTGCTTCCATTTCATCGCCTGTTCATTCGTGACAGAAAACTGTTCCAATGCCGCTTTGATCTGTGCACCGGACAAGATCCGCAACGGTTTCACCGCCATCAGATCAGGTATTTCCTCGAAAAAGGTATACTCCAAAAGTTCTTCCAGAGAAATCGTCAACTCATTCTTTTTCTGATAATCAAAAGAAAAACCCCATTTTTCCAAAAATGCGCAAAGTATATCATCATCCGGTGATACAGGTAGTTCGCACATCACATCTGAGATTCCCGCTTGATTTAAAACCGCATAAAATTTTTCCATCAGCGCAGTGGCAATTCCCCACTGTCTGTGCTCCTGCGCCACATACAGCCAGCGCAGCAGAATATAAGGAGTTCTGCCATCTTCCTCGATCAGATCATACAACAAAACTCCGCCTGCAGTCTGCCCCGCATCTTCTGCATCCACAGTCACCGCTCCCATTGCGAAATGAAACTCATCCGCCAGTTCCCCAAACAGATACAATGGTGCCAATGGATGAAAAGCATGTACATTTTTTTGCGTAATGTTTGTAATTATCATGTGATTTCCTCAAAAATAAAATGAAAATATAAGAATATCTTCATATTATCACGTCTGATTTCAATGTACAAGAAGTCATCCCGGAACTTTTTTTCCCCAATCGGTCAAAAAACCGGCAGTCATACCATTGTACCGACCCCCAAAAGTTAGACCTAAAATCTAACGATTGGAGGTCGGTATTTTTATGGCTAAGTACAGCTACGAATTTAAGAAAAAAATTGTTGATGCCTATTTAAGAGGTGAAGGAGGATATAAATATCTTTCATCCG
>JALEJB010000173.1 GCA_022768825.1 Lachnospiraceae bacterium | reverse complement strand
ATCAAACGCCGGACAAAAGTGGTTGGTACATTTCCTGATGGGCAGTCTGCACTAATGCTTGTTTGTGCCAGACTTCGGCACGTTACAAGTAGCGAGTGGGGTACAAAGAGATACCTCAACATGGATCATTTACATTCAATGATCATCTCCGAGGAGGAGAAAATCATAGCAGGATAACTTAATCATGAATTCGGTTTAATCATACTATTTACCCCTGTCGCACGATACCAGTCTGTCCATTTCCCGTCAAGGACAGACATGTGCTGGTGCATCCTTGACGGGAAATGCCCAGCCAGGTATTAAGTAGTCAAGGCGGTTAAGTATAAAACTGAATTTGCGCAAAACTATTGACAGTATCCTCATCTCATCCCCTCACGAAGAACCCTCAACAACTATGCTATTTTTTATGCCAAACCCTCACGAAAGACCCTCAAGAACTTTGATTATCCAAAAAAACAGGACGGCTTCCTTTCAGAAAACCGTCCTGTCTGTAATATTTCTTTATTTCACGGTAACTTTCTTGTTTAGTCCCTTTTTAGCCAAGAGCTTCTGATAGGTTTTCAGTTTCTCCTTCGGCACCTTAATGACTACCTTGGTAGAGATACCGGAAAACGCTTTCGCGGAAACTGTCTTTGATGTTAGTAGTTTGGTGCTGATCTTGATACTGTTCAGCTTACTACATCCTTTGAATGCATAATTTTCAATCTTTACAACCTTGGATGGAAGGACAATACTGGTCAAATTTGTACATTTGTAAAAAGCCTTAGAACCAATAGTAGTCACCCTCTTGCCAATCGTCACTTTCCTTAGCTTGGTACAGCCACTGAATGCTCCGGATCCAATGGAAGTCACATACTTTCCAATCGTCACCGTGGTAACCATCCTGTTATTCTTACATGCATTGGCTGCAATGGACGTTACTTTATAAGTAATGCCGTTAATAGTTACAGTGGCAGGAATTATTATCGTCTTTGCCTTGGTATTATCGGTCTTTACGAACTGCACCGTGCCTCCAGCCTTAGCAGATTTCGTCACCTTATAGACCATCTTCGTTTTACTATCCACCAGCAATGTGCCCTTTTCCGGTAATGTGACAGTCACTGGATCATCAATCTTATTGCCAAAGTCTTCACTAATATCAGTTTTTTCGTCACTGTCAGGCTTACTGTTTTCGCCGCTATTAGAGCTGCTACTTCCACCTCCGGTGATGACACTGGTACTTTCGCTACCAGAAGTATTATCATCTGAGCTTGTCGATTGCGCTGCTTTTACAGTAACCGAACAGATTTTACTTACTGCCCCATTTAATGTTTCGCAGATTATGTTTGTGCTTCCCTTTTTTATAGCTGTTATATTTCCGTACTCATCTACTGTAGCAACAGAAGCGTCTTCTGAATACCAAGTAATATTTTTATCTGAGGCATCAATCGGAAGAATATTCGATGATACTTGTTTCTTATCTCCTACCTGCATCTTCAAACTGGATGCATTGAGAACAATATCCGTGATGTCAACTTTATTGCTATTGTTATAAATCTTGCAATTGCTCTCAATTTGATTTCCGTTTGAAGAAAGCGCATAGCTTTCTTCTGAAAGGTCGTTACCAGATTGTACTTGACCCAAAAATATCTGACCTTTGTTTAAACTGATATTCTCAAACTTGATTGTGTTCTGCGTATCGCCATTGTCATCGCAGCTGGTTACTTGATACTGCATTACACCATTATCTGTTGCAGAAATCTTTACGTCATAATTCTGCGCATCATCAACTGTAATATATTTAATATTATTACGTACAGTCGCAACGGCATTATCAGATTGTTGTTTTACTTGATTTCCCTCAATAAGAAGTACGATATTATTTTGGTTATCACGTATCTCTACATCTACCGGACAGGATATGGTCATGTTCTTTACTTTTTTGACAATTTTCGATTCTGCATCATGGCAACTTGCAAGCTGCCAATTTATTTTATCCCTAAGCAAAAGATAAATGGGAGCTTCCGAATCTTGTACAAAAAAGATGCTATGTAACCATGAAATAAAACCTTTATCGTTTTCTCTATAAAACTTAACTAATTTATCTACAATATCCAATTGTATATTTTTATACATTCGAAATGCTTGGCAAAACATATTGGCACTCTCAAAATCATTTTTCTTCAAGAGGTCATCTTCGAAATATAATAAAGCCTCTCTTAAATGCGTAGCTGTTTTAGCTACGGCATAGGCATTAATATATGAATCAACAACCTTATCCGTATTAAAGAAAATATTATCAAAAGCAACACCTACTTTATAGCCGATTTTAAGTCCAGATATTACCGCATTGACTTCCCCCAGAGCAGCTTGAACTTGGGCAGATGCAAGAGACGCATCCAACTTTATAGCATCAAGCAAATAATTCTTTGTTTTATTTACAATAACATCTTTGAAAATGCCCCATCCTGTTTCTAGGTATTCGCCTGCTGCTTTTTTAGCAATCTCCTCTTGTATGTCGGTTTCATCACTTATTTTAAGATAATCAAATAAGGCTTCGCCAAGTAAAATGTCACCGTAGGAATAATCTGTTTCGTAAGTGCATTGAACATACATCTTAACTAAAACGTCTCTAAATTCTTTCGACGTATCACTATAAGCCTGTAGAACAGAACAATAATTAACAGTATTTATCACACAATTTACAACATCTGTTCCATTTTTTAAAATACCCATAAAGGTATTTGTTTTGTCGTATCCCTTAAAAATATTATTCAAATCTTCTGAATTTATATATTTCTGTAAATACTTTTCACATAACTCATATGTTGCGGTATCATAAAAATCTTTTTCGGTAAAAAGTTTTTCTATTTTGAGTTTATCGCTAAAACTTAATCTGCCATCTTCATTAATCAACCCCATTATCCCATTAACAATGGTTCTTTGATTTGAATATAAATTCAATTTGAATGCTTCTTCTTGTGAATAAGCACTCTCTTCACTTAAAATCATATCTGCTAAAACAATCTTATAAGGATTATCGAAAATATCAAATCGTACCGCTTTCCATGTCATGCAATAATCTTTGAATTTTCCAGAATCGTCAAAAACTTTATTCTGAAACTGAAGACTATAATTATAAACTAAACTTTGATACGCATCACTATTCACATAATCAATATGTGTTTGAGCAAATTCTTGCTTTTCTGTTTCAGTCAAGTCATCTTTATCATCTGTTGAGCTATTTTCAGTATTGGAAAGCCATCTAAGAGCCGGATACTCGTTTTCCGCAATATCCCATACATGATCAAAATCCCATTCATTGTAGGATTCTTTTTGCTTCATGGCAGTTGTATTTAATGCCTTTGAATTTACATCACTTATTCCAAATAAGTCTGCATACCCGGTACACATGAGTTTATTTGCCGGAACCGTTGTTGTATCTTTATCAAAATAGCAATTTTCTATCCGTACAGTCTTTGATGAAGACTGGCAATGTGAACAGAAAGCAACCCCATCATTTATTTTTCCCACAACATAAGAATTTCTGATATAGCTATTTTCCGGGTCAGTTGTTCCCGAATATCCAAGAAATCCACCTGCATTTTCTACATATCCATAAACGCCCCTCCATGAGCTATATATTTCTGACTTAATTGCAATATTTTCCGCTTGTAAAACTTTATAGTTGGCATTAGCTATAATTCCACCTGCGTAACCACAATACCCGCTAGAAGATATTTTTCCATTCACAACGATCCTATCCAAATAGATGGAACCAATACTCATACTTCCAATTAGCCCACCTACATTTGTGCAATGATAGCCATAGTTGGTATATCCAGTTAAGTTATCATTTGTATTTACTTTACTGATATGAATTTGACCTGTCGATGTATTATCAATTACTTCTGCAAAAAGTGAACCTATCTGCGCACCAGCATTACATTGAAAATGTGTTTCAACATTTTCAATGCTAATATTCGATGAATCTCCAATCACTAAGCTTCCAACAATGCCACCTGTCGGACCACTAAATGATTGATGATTAGATGATGTGCCTGAAAAATACGAATTCAGAATTGAAAAAGAGCCATTCGCAGCTACTTCTACTCTTCCAAATAAGGCACCTACATAGCTATCCCAATTAGAATTACTTGACTGAGAATTTTCTAACCTAAAATTATCTATCGTAAATTGTCGAACCTTAACATTTCCGAACAAACCGCTGTATAAATTACAAGAGTTCAAACCCTTTATCGTACAGTCTTCAATCTTGATAGTTCCGGCAATATTTGAGGCACCAGTTCCTTTTCCTATCGGTGTCCAATACTTATTATTAAGATTAATGTTTCCTGTAATAAGAACTGTTTTTCCATCAAAACTATTCCCGGAATTAACTTGTTGTGCAAACCAAGCTAATTTGGGGGCGGTATCTATCGTATAATTATCACTAAGAGGTACCACCTCTTCTTTTGCGCTCCCATCCCATACAGATTCCTGTTCTGTTTGTATGTCCACTTGCGTTTCATCGGCATAAATCACTATTGGCTCAAAACACATAGCGCACAAGCATACCGTTAGGATTACAATTAATGTTTTTTTTATCTTTTTCATTCTTGTACTTCGCCTTCCCTTCATGTTGAATGTAACATTATTGCATTATTATAGAAAACCACCGTATATACATGGATAATTATACTCTCTTCCTTTATTCTAGTAAAGTATACTTTACTTTATATTTTTTCAAAGTATTATCAGAAAAAACGCCAGGGCGAAAACCTTACGGTAATCGCCCTAGTCTTGGTTGCGGTAACTGGTTCGCCTCGCTCCCAGTAACCGCCTAAAATCAATCTCCTGTCAGATACCACGTCCATTCATATTTATCTCTTGCAGAAAGACGCATATGTGAAATAATGATATGGTCTCCCCAGCCTTGTTCGGATAAATAATAAAGGTATCGTTCTTCTCCGCCGCCAGTCGGGTCATCCCAAGTACAATCCAAATAGTACCAACGACCATTTATTTTTACACGATTCCAAGCATGGTTTACATCTGGAGCAGTAGTTACGAATCCAAAAACATAATCACATTCAACCCCGGCTATTTCTGCCATCATATAAAAAGCGAGCGCATAACTGCCACAGACACCTTCATGATGGAGTAACACACCGCTTGCTCCAAATGCCCATTTTTCAGCAGTTTGGTAATCGCCATCATTGACATAATCAGCATTGTAAATCAGATAGTCATGAATCGCTTTTACCTTTTCTTCATCGGTCATTCCATCCTTTATCACACTATCTACTGCTTTGAATGCAGCATCTATGACTTCTTTATATTCCGCATCCCATCCGGTAGAATCTCTTCTTTTAAACGTTTCTTTCATGCTATATGAGACAGTAAACGATTCGGTATACTTACAATCACCAGCGGCAATCGTAACAGTATGTTTCCCGGGCGTTAGATTCATAGTATCCGGCATATTCTTCCCATCTAACAGTATCGAGATGCCTTCCTTTCGGATAACACTCGGCTTTTCGGGTTTATCGGTAATCATAGATTCAATACGAATCGGATAATTCACACCGGCATCTATTTCAAAGCTGTATTTGTCTGGCACCCACTCATCCCCGAACATACTTCGAAAAATCTCATTTTTGGAATAAACAGCCAGTAAGGTTGATTTCTTAAATGTTCCATACAAATAATCAACACTCCCCCATCCAATTCCTCTTATGCCTTTGCATTTTCCGGTTTTGCTTATTTGAGAATATGCGCTCTCGAATTTCAAATTGACCTGACTGGTATCATACTTGTCGGACGCAAGTTTTAGCTGCACTTTCTGATTCTCAAACACTGCTTGATAATTAAGCCTAACATCACTTTTTTTCTCTGGCTTGACTGTAATCGTACAAGTGAACTTTTTACTTCCTGAGCTAGCGGTTATTTTTACAACACCAAGACGAACAGCTTTTACAACACCCTTACTGGTGACAGTTGCTACCTTTTTGTTAGAACTACTAAATTGGGGATTTGAATACCCGTAAGGTGTCTTAATCTGAGCAGAAGTTCCACAGATCATGGATTCTGAACTCTTCGAAAGAACCACGGAGCTTGCCTGTACCCGGACCAACGAAGAATCTGCGATGCTTCCAAGCACAATAAATGCCATACATAAAAACAATCCCACTACAATTTTTTTCACCTTGTTTTTGCATTTCATAATACAATTCCTCCACTTGCTGTTACAAATATTCAAGTTACGCTTCAAGACGCCTGAGCGAATACCTTATGGTCATCGCTCAGGAAAACAGGACGGTAACTGGTTCGCCTTGCTCCCAGTAACCGTTCCAATATAGCGTTTAGTGAATTTACAACTTATCGAGTCATCCGACAAAACCACTTATTCTATGAAGGCGGCGCATTATAAAATACATTATCATATTTACCGGATAAATAATCCATACGGTTTAAATACTGTAATTCCTTTTGTACCCTTTCGGCTTGATAAGCACCCAACATCGAATTCTTTTCAATGGAGCTGATCTTGTCAGCTAATTCTGTTGCTTGTCCATGGAAATCTTTTAGACTATCCAACACATAATCCGTTGATTTTGATATTTGTGCGATCTGTTGATTCGTTTCCTGAATAGCTGAATACAGTACGTATTGATTATTGCGAATATCATCTAATCGATTTACGATCATATCAAGTTGCGTGATTATGCGATCTAACCGTATTTCCATTTCAAGAATATTGTAGGCTCCCTCATGTCCTTCTAATGTTGAACAACGACCTGCACAAATATACTCATAAATAGAACACAGCATAACTAAATTGCGATACTTCGGAAAAATAATGTTAAGGGAATAAATCTGATTCAGGTTCTGTTTACTCTCACTGTTTTGCTTTTGTAATGATGCTATTTCCGAAGATAATACCTTTTTTTCTAATTCTTCCTGACTCACTCGCTTCTTATCTGATTGGATATTGTTTTCATATTTCTCATACGATGCCTCGAATTCTCTTTTGTCATCTGCATATTTTCTTTTATCTGAAAAAGACTGTCCAAAAGTGCCAATCGCTACAAATAGACCGTATATTAGCATAATACCACCTATTATCAACGCAATTAGACCAAAAATAAAACTATTGGATCCACTGCCAGTGCATAGTTTTATTCCCAATCGAAGCAGAATAAAGCCAACCAAAGCCAAAACAGCATAGAGTATTCCTGTAATAAAACTGTCCTTAGAAGAATCTTCGGGTTCGTCAAGTTCGTCATATATACGCGGCCGACCCAGTTGAGAATATCGCATCTTCATTTGAGATAACATATTGTTTTGTAAATATATATTTTGTTCCATATTTACAACAATTTTTAAATATTCTTTTAAATCGTCTGGGTTTAAAGCCCCGAACTTTCTTTGAGTTATCTCGCTCGTATTATTCTCGTCAAAAATGGTTTCTGATTCGTTCTCTGCTTTCAGATGTTCTTCATCTTCTACAACAAACCAGTGACCATCCATTTTATCTTCTTCGAAAACATCGGTATGTTTCTTTTTATCGTCTGCAATTTTATCCGAGTGATAGGCTTGTTTATGCTGCTTTTTTATAAATAACTCCAAATCACGCGCTTCATCAAAATACTGATTTTCATTTAACCAAAGAACCGTGCTCTTCAATTTCTCATAAGTATATTTTTCTTTATATTTAAGTATTTCCAAAATGTCTTTCGGCAAAGAAGTATCTTCTGTATCTTCATCTTCCGTCACAATGATTTCTTCTCGAAATGCAGTTTCACATTCTTCGCACATGACTCCACCTGTTTCCACAGGATACCTTGGATCATTTTCATGTATTATTTTCCCGCATATTCTACACCTATCTTCCTTTCTTTTCAGCTATACTCGCCTCTTTATCGTGACTATCTACGAGTTTTTTTCCACAATAATTACAATATTGAGACCCCTCTAATACTTTCTTCCCACAATATCGACAATACATAACTCCGCCTCCTCAAATGATACATTTCACAATTTCTCGTAATATATAGCAACAATTCATTTAAAGAACACATATAAATGCATCGTATTGAAATTATTATCCTACTGCCCTTAAAAAAAGTCAATAAACTTACTCTAAATGCACGCGAAGTAACAACAGGGCGAAAGCCTTGCGGCAATCGCTCTGTAAAATCATAGCGGTAACTGCTTCGCTACGCTCCCAGTAACCTTTGTGTGATGAATCAACGGTGGTAGGATGTGCGAACGAAGATTTATTCAAAATATACTCATCCCCTTCAACAAGAGATATAACTATTATAGGAAGGCGTGCAGAGGATATGCATCCCCTGCACACCCTTCTTAGCAGTTCTATATCTGAACTATTCTTTCTACCATATATCAAGGTCTACAGATAGTTACAATATTGCCTTGGTTTGGCACATCTCCATAGATTACGCCGTAATTAGTTCCCTTTGCCTCGACTACCTTTCCGTTTCCAATATAGATGGCAACATGGCTGATGTTTTTGTATCTGTTGTTGACCTCGTAGCTGTAGAAGATCAGGTCTCCGGGTTGCATTTGTGAGTATTCCACTACTTCGCCTGCTGCTTCCAGTCCCTGCGCTTCTGATGCGGCAGAGTTTAATCCCTGATAGCTGATGTTCTTTCCGGCTGCTTTCCATGCATAGAATGCCAGTGAACTGCAATCGTAATAATCACCGCTGTCACGGTAATCCTGACTGTAGGGATAGCCGACTTTACTGAGTGCAAAATAACAGGCTGCTCGCTGTGTCGGGTTTGATACGTTTTGGAGAATTGCTTCGATCTCGGTAGTCGTAAGAAGTGACTGGGCAGTTACACCTCCACCACCTCCGGCATCTGCATCTAGCATTGCCAAATTTTCAGGGTTCATGATGATCTCTAATAACTCGATCTCATTCTCATCGAAATCATAGACCGGGATCATATCCCGATAGCTTTTCAGCCTGACATTGACACAGAGAATCGTAATTGTATAGCTACCTCCCTCTCCATCCGGATAAGTTTCAATTCGTGTGCTTGTTGTATAAGTACACATATCATCTACGACTTGTTTCATCCATGCACGGGAAATATCATTGACAATCGTTGCTGTTTCTCCTACGCCATGCTTCACCATATACACGGCAATCATGTCGTATAGGTTCGACGGTGCACCTCCGGTTCCCTCATAATCCACATAGACTAGTTCTCCCTCATCATGCCCCGGATGTGTGTCTGCCAGTTCTTCCACTGTGCGATGAAATTCCTGCTCATATGTCTGGATCACGGACTGTACCGTATCACCTTCCTCCACTGGCGGGAAAAAGATCGCGAGCGGTGAGTTGTAGATGATCGTCACCATAGACAGGGTTGGAAGCGCCACCAC
The DNA here is from genome assembly GCA_022768825.1 of Lachnospiraceae bacterium. Lineage (GTDB taxonomy): Bacteria > Bacillota > Clostridia > Lachnospirales > Lachnospiraceae > W0P33-017. Next base: position 766 of record JALEJB010000173.1, on the reverse strand, counting down.
CGCAAGGATCAGCGCAACTGCCGCCAGCATCCCACCAACCTTCGGTGCAATGGATTTGATCCATAAAGACAGCTTTTTCGCAGCCTGTTCTTTGATCTTCTTTATAATCGTTTCACTTTTTCGATTCTCGGCAGCTACCTGATTCACATATTGCCTGATCTTTCTCTTTCTAGTAACCACTGCAGCATCCTGTCTGGTTCTCTCTGTGTTTGCGCGAGAAGCAGATGCTGTCGTAACACCATATTGGATATGTGGATTTGATCGGTGCCGTACCTTTTTCTGGTCTTGGGTGAGCCTTATATGATTACTTTGTCTACGGATGACAGATTGTGGATCCGCTGTTGAATTTCTTTTGTTCCTGTTATCTTCCCGGAAAACTTCTTTACCGTTTTGTTGCTTGGATTGATTCTGTCTGCCATGCTTCTGTTTGCTTCCATATCCTGTCATTTGTCGTTTCTGATCTGCTTCAAAACCTTCTCTGAAATCATCCTTCACTGACTTGCTTTCTGGTGTTTGATTATCCATTTCTCCTTTCTGCTTTCTGCCTGCAACCTTGATCCGATCTGCAAACTTCTTCTGATCCACCACTTTGATCTTTCGTTTCCGTTCTGCTAATGACTCCTCTTTAAAGAGCTGAGCTTCTTTTGAACTGGCAGATAAAAGGGGATTTGTCAGCTGATAGCTGACACTGGCCGCATCCCGAAACTCCTCACCGCCGTCCAACTGTTCTGAGATCTTGGATGTTGCAGCTGCCGCCGCGAGGGCG
>JALEJB010000161.1 GCA_022768825.1 Lachnospiraceae bacterium | reverse complement strand
CTGCTCCACTTGCCGTAAGCTTTTACGGTCTGTCCCAATTCATCTTTGTAATTTTTGTATGCGCGGATTCGTACATAGTATTTTTGACCACCGCCCAACTTCTTAATCGTATAGGCCGTTTTCGTCTTGGCTACCCGAATGGTTGCTGTCTTGGATTTCGCGAAACTTTTGCTTGTGCTGTACTGAATCTCATAGCCGCTGACAGAAGCTTTCTTCCAGGTCAGTTTCAATGCCTTGGACTGGGCAGTCGCTTTGAAGCTGCTCACCTTGCCGACGGTTGGTATCGTTACAAGACCGTCTTTTGAGTTGGCAAATGTGATTCCAGCTACAGAAAATCCATAAGCCTGATTTGCCGCTACCGGATCATCCACAGCGTGATAAATCAACGTGACCGCCACACGTCCGTCGCCCGGTACAGATGCGATCTCCAACGGATTCCTTCCCTGACTATCCTTCGCCGTTGATTTGCTGCCGACATTCTTCAGTTTGTTGCCATTTACGGATTCTACCCAGAATTCCAGATCATTCAGATCAAAATCACCGACGATCTGAGTGCCGTTTGTCACATTCTCGTATGTTTTTCCACCGATACGAATGGTCAGAACGGTTTTTCCTTCGCCCTCAGCAAATGCTGTCACAGTGGAAAACAGGCTCATCAGACAGATACAAAATGCCAACAAAATACTTCCAAGTTTTTTCTTCATGTACAGATCCTCCTAAATAAAATGAATATTGTTAGTGCCATTGCACTGCATAGAATAATGATACCTTAATTTTAAGACTATTTCTAGATATTGCCAGATGTGGCATTTGACTGTTCTGGCAATTTTTGTGCCGGCATTTTTGTGATACATGAAATATTGTTCAGAAAACTGAAAAATTTGTTTGTCATAACAGAGCAGTGCTTTTTCTGGAGTGTTTATTGATATCGTACACAACATTGAGTATAATAGGGGTGCATGATGAATCCGGGAATACAAACAATGACTATCATTCAAAGACACCTGTCAGGATACCGGTTAAGAGACATGATTTTAAATATGTTGATAAATATTTAAGGAGAGATAAGATGTATCAGTTTACAGAAGATTGTATGATCGGCATTCCCCAGATTGATGAGGAACACAGACAATTATTTCAGATGATTAATGAGGCGATCGCACTGTCACAGGAAGATGGCGATTTCGGTTTCGTGGGGAAAAATTTACTTTCCAAATTGAAGGAATATGCACAGACGCATTTTGCCCACGAAGAAGCATATATGGAACAAATCAGTGATCCGGAGCTGTCGCGTCAACAAAAAGAGCACGCTGCTTTTGTAGAAAAAATCAACAGCTATCAGGATACGGATTGGACAGCATCAGGAAGTGCGCAGGTGGTCAATGAGCTACTCACTTTTACTGCAAAATGGCTGTATCGGCATATTCTTGGCAGCGATATCATGATTGGAAAGATGACACAGTCAAAGGAAGATGAGGATGCCTTTGCATTTACCGACAAATACAAAACCGGCATTGAATTGATTGACGCAGAGCACAAGCGTCTGTTTGAAATTGTCAGGGAAACCAACGATGTCATTGCGGCGCAATTTTTGTATGATAAATATGATGAGATTGTGGATATTTTGAATGAGCTGAAGGATTATACGGTAATGCATTTTCAGGACGAGGAACGCTATATGGAAAGCATAGGCTATGAGGGACTGGAATTGCAGCGGATGGCGCATAACGCATTCGTCAATCGTCTGAATGAAATCAATCTGGACGATATGGACGACAACCAAAAGGAGTATTTAGATGAGCTGCTGCAGTTTCTGTTGAGCTGGCTGTCCAATCATATTCTCAAGATGGATAAGCAGATTCCTGCGCAAATGTGAAAAACAAAAAATAATAAAGTGAACAATTGAAAAACAGAGCCTATGTATGTTATATTAGATTAGATATACTAGGTTCTGTTTTTTTGTTTAAACAGACGACGAAAAATGTGAGAAAAACCAAAACAGGAGGATATAGACACATATGAAATTAGGCATCGTGGGGTTACCGAATGTCGGAAAAAGTACCCTTTTTAATTCCCTTACCAAGGCAGGTGCGGAATCGGCGAACTATCCGTTCTGCACGATCGACCCAAACGTAGGAATCGTAGCAGTACCGGATGAGCGCATCGTAAAGCTGGGTGAACTGTATCACACCAAGAAAGTGACTCCGGCAGTGATCGAATTTGTAGATATTGCGGGACTGGTCAAAGGAGCAAGTAAAGGCGAGGGACTCGGCAATCAGTTTTTGGCAAACATCCGGGAGGTAGATGCGATCGTACATGTGGTACGTTGTTTTGAAGATACCAACATTATTCATGTAGACGGTTCGGTAGATCCGGCTCGTGACATCGAGACGATCAACTTAGAGTTGATTTTTTCAGATATCGAGATTTTGGATCGTCGGATTGCCAAGATCTCAAAACAGGCGCGAATGGACAAGACACTTGCCAAAGAGTTGGAGCTTGTCGAGGCAGTAAAAGCGCATCTGGAAGCAGGCAAGATGGCACGCACATTTGAAGTGCCGGAGGATGATGATTCGCAGGCATGGTACAAGACCTATAATCTTCTGACCGCAAAACCGACGATCTACGCAGCCAACGTTGCAGAGGAGGATCTGGCAGACGATGGAGCAGGTAATGCGCATGTCGCCCGGGTAAAAGAACTGGCAAATGCAGAGGGATCGGAAGCCTTTGTGATCTCTGCACAGATCGAACAGGAGCTGGCGGAACTGGATGAGGAGGAAAAAGCAGAATACTTAGAGGATCTGGGAGTAGAGTCCTCCGGTTTGGATAAGCTGGTGAAAGCAAGCTACAGTCTGCTCGGACTGATCTCCTTTTTGACGGCCGGAGAAGATGAGTGCCGTGCGTGGACGATCAAAAAGGGTACAAAAGCTCCGCAGGCAGCAGGAAAGATCCATACGGATTTTGAGCGGGGATTTATCAAGGCAGAAGTTGTGAATTATCAGGATTTGCTGGATAACGGAAGCCTTTCGGCGGCAAGGGAAAAGGGAATTGTCGGAATGGAAGGAAAAGAATATGTGGTGAAAGACGGAGATGTCATTTTATTCCGTTTCAATGTATAAGATACACGAAGACCCTGTTAATAATGTATTGAGGTGGCTATCATGTTTGAGAAAACAGTCAACATCACAAGAATGTGTGAGTATATAGAGGGAGATAAATCTCATCGGGGAGCATTGCTAAAGCTTCGCATTGAAAATATCGGAAGAGGTCTGGGAGAGTATACCGCAGAGGAAGAAGAAGAAATTTTTGCCATGTTTGGTTTGGGATGTCGTCAGATCAGTGGGGCAGACGTCATTTGTGAAACCGGAAAAGATTACAGCTATGAGCTTCTGTTTCCGAATTATGAAACGGTCGATAAAGTACAGGAATTTTTTGATCAGTTATGTGACTGGTTGAAAAGTCAGGCGAAGCGTGTCAGCGATCTGTACTCATCGATCAGTATTTCCTGTGGAGTTGCCTTTTTTCCGGATGATGCAGACAATTATGAAAAGCTTTATGATTGCGTGAGCTTTGCGATGACAGAAAGCAGTCAGCTGCCGGGAATCGAGCTGGTTGCCTTTTCCAAGGAGCGTTTTCACACCTTCAGCGATAAACTCAAATTCCAAAAGGAATTAAGATACAGTGTGGATCATGGATTTTATGGATTTTATCTGGCATATCAGCCGATCATTTCGATTGAGGGAAACCGTCTGATCGGTGCTGAGGCATTGCTTCGCTGGAATCATCCGGATTATCCGAACATCTCTCCGGGAGCGTTTATCCCGCTTCTTGAGGAGAGCGGACTGATCCTGCTTGTAGGGCGTTTTATTATTGAGACAGCCATGGAACAGGCCAAAATCTGGCAGAAGATCAATCCGGATTTTACGATCCATGTCAATTTGTCCTTTGTACAGTTCAATCACGGAGATGTGGTGAATGATATCCGTGAGCTGCTTGAAAAAACCGGTGTGAAGCCAAGCGGAATCACGTTTGAGATCACGGAATCCGGTATGATCAGCGAATCTGCAGGGTTGAATAATATTGTTGTGGAATTACATGCCATGGGATTTCAGGTGGCACTGGATGATTTTGGAACCGGATATTCCAACTTTGTCTATTTAAAGGATTATCATATTGATATTGTCAAGCTGGATCGGACCTTTGTCTGTGAAGCGCTGGAGGATGAAACGGATTTCATGCTTTTGCAGGAGATCATCCGTATTGCGCATATGCTCAATATGCGTATCTGTCTGGAGGGAATCGAGACGGTGGAGCAGCTTGCCATCTTTTATCGGGAAGATCCGGATTATATTCAGGGATATGTTTTTGGCAAACCTGTAGCTGCAAAGGAGTTTGAGAAAAACTTTAGTCATGCCAATGGCAAATATGAGACGGTAAAGGATTCGGTAACCGGAAAAGAGACAAACCTTGACCGGCTTCGCAAGAAAGCAAAACGTGATGTGAAGTTCCATGCCCTGCCTCTCAGCAAGTATGGAAGAAAAGTGTCAGAGGAACGACAGTTTTTTGATGTGGCACATTCCAAGGCACTGCAGGCGGCATTTGAGATGGTGCTTATTGCCGATGTCATGAGCGACAGCTGCCAGTGTGTATATAAATCGCCGAGAATGGCAGACTTTGAATATGATATGACGACATATTCTGCGTTCCGGCTGGAGATGCTTCAGTATGTGTATAGCGAGGATCGCGATCACCTGATCAATTTTATGGCTCCGGAATATGTGGTTTCGAATGCGAAAAAAGAGCAGCCGATCGTAGAGAGCAGCCGCTATGGTATACCGGGACAACCGCTTCAGTGGCTGGAATTGACGATCTACCGCGTATCGATGCCAAGCCATGATGGATCAAAAGATCAGTTTATGCTGCTGTTTCGCAATGTGACCGAGCAGAAGCGTAGACAGATCGAACAGGATGAGGAAAAACAGCGCATGATCGAGCGCTTAAATCACAAGAATGAGGTATTATTCCAGCATGGAATCAGTGATCCGATGACGCACGTATATAACCGGGAAGGATTGGAGATGTTTGCTTCAGAATATATCAAACGTGCGTGCCGAGAAGGAAAATTCCTTTTCTTTATGATCTGTGATGTCAACGGATTAAAACAGATCAATGACAATTACGGACATATCCGTGGCGATGAAGCGATCAAGATGGTTGGAAAGGTGCTCGATAGCTTTGATGATGAGAATCTTGTCTGCGCCCGAATTGGCGGAGATGAATTTGTGCTGATGGGTGTCTATTCACCGAAGAGTGATGTGGTAAAACGTATTGAAACTGAGATGCTGGAACGCCTGAAACAGTTAAATATGGAATCTGATCTGCCGTTTACGGTCAGCTTCAGTTATGGTGTATATTGGGATCACCCTTCCAATTCGCTGGAGCTCAAGCACTGCATGAGGATCGCAGATGCCAATATGTATGAAATGAAGACAAAGAATAAGGAACAGGAGGGAATTCCTCAGGAGGATATTCGTGTCAATACAGACAGCGATATCTTTTTCAAGGCACTCCATTCGTTCTTTAATGAATTTTTCATTGCGAACCTGACGGATGATACATACCAGCTTTTATTCTCTGACAGAGAAGAGGTTCGTATGCAAAAAGGTCTGACGTATGATGAAAATATTGTCAGCTATGCGCGTCTTTACATTCATCCGGATGACCAGAGTATGTTTGTGAGAGAACTGGGCAAAAACCGTTTGATCCAAAAGTATGAAAGTGGTACCCGCACTGTAAATCTGGTTGCGCGCCGGATCGGGCAGAACACAGAATACCGTTATTGTGAGTACCGTACCACACTTTTGATGAATACGGATGATAAGATTGTGGCATTTTCTTCAAATGTAGACATTCAAAATCTTGGTTCCGTGTCATTGACATAAGCAGAAAAATGGAAATATTTTCATAAAATTACATACGAAGCATAAATTAAATAATAGAAATGTCGAAGAATATATTATAAGGAGCATCGTATGTTGTTTTGTGAACTGCAGGACAAAGAAGTGATCAATATCTGCGATGGCAAATGTTTGGGATGTGTGTCGGATCTGTCGTTTTGTCCCGATAGCGGTCGTATCGAGAACCTGATCATACCGGGACCGGGAAAATGTTTCGGATTGTGCGGAAGGGATTTTGATCTATGGATTCCATGGTGCAAGATCTGCAAGATCGGACCGGATACCATACTTGTTGAGATCGAGTTTGATAAATGCAAACACAAGCATACGGCAGGGAAGTAGTCCAATCTACATACGAGCAAAAAAATACGCAGGAGGTTGAACATGAAGTGTCCATACTGTAGCAGTGAAAATACAAGGGTAATCGATTCGAGACCCGCAGATGACAACAATTCGATCCGCAGAAGAAGATTATGTGATGATTGCGGGAAGCGTTTTACCACATATGAGAAGGTGGAGACAATCCCGCTGATCATTGTAAAAAAAGACAATAACCGCGAGCAATATGATCGCTCCAAGATTGAGGCAGGTGTACTTCGCGCATGTCACAAGCTGCCAATTTCGGTAAATGAGATGAATACCCTGATTGACGATGTGGAGACAGAAATCTTTAATCGTGAGGAAAAAGAGATTCCAAGTATTGTCATCGGTGAGCTTGTCATGGATCGCCTGAAGGATCTAAATGCGGTCGCTTATGTGAGATTTGCATCGGTATACAGAGAATTTAAAGATGTAGAGACATTTATGAATGAGCTGAAAAAGATGTTAATTTAATTCGAATGGAACTGCCTCCAACATTTGTTGGAGGTTTTTTCTTGCAAAAAAAGCGACATTAGGTTAGTATATCTTTGGCAAAAGAGTAGAAGAGAGAGGTATGGCAGGATATGCTTCAAGTTTTTTATCCGGATGAATATCTGGACTCCACCTATCAGATCGACTTTGAACAGAAATATCACGAAGGATATCGGGGCATCATATTTGATGTGGACAACACACTCGTAGAGCATGGATTTCCGGCAGATGCACGGGCAAAGGAATTGTTTGAACGGCTGCATGAGCTGGGTTATCAGATGATCCTGTTATCAAACAACAAGGAACCGCGTGTGAAAAGCTTTTGTGACGATGTTGTCGGTGCAAGATATATTTTCAAAGCCGGGAAACCGAAAAAAGCGGGATACGAAAAGGCGAGGGAAATGATGCGGACAGATCGCGATCATACACTTTTTGTAGGAGATCAGATTTTTACGGATGTATGGGGAGCAAATCGCGCCGGAATCCATACGATTTTAGTCAAACCAATTCATCCAAAGGAAGAGATTCAGATCGTGATCAAGCGTTATCTGGAAAAAATCGTCTTATATTTTTATCAGAGAAATTTGGAAAAAATCATGAAAGAGGAAAAATGATATGAAGATTGCAATTGGAAATGATCATGCGGCAGGAGCATTAAAGCCGGTGATCATGGAACTGTTAACGGAGATGGGATGTGAGATCGTGAATTGCGGACCGGACGGAACGGAACCGATTGATTATCCGATACCGGCCGAAAAGGTAGGTCGTATGGTCGCAGATCATGAGGTGGATTACGGAGTACTCATTTGCGGAACAGGAATCGGAATCTCAATGGCAGCGAACAAAGTAAATGGTGTGCGTGCCGCGGTATGTTCAGAGCCTACAAGCGCAAGACTGACAAGAGAACACAATAATGCCAACATCCTTGCAATCGGTGCGAGAATTGTGAGCGACGAATTGGCAAAGGATATTGTGAGAACATTTTTGACGACAGAATACTCAAATGGAGAACGTCATGAGAGACGGCTGGCGTTACTGCACGAGATTGAAAAAAGACAGTAGTGGCAGTATTTATGAAAAAGTCAATAATAAATTAGAAAATATTGGATAAGATCATAAAAATGGTTGGATTGCACAAAAACAAGAAAATAATAGAATAATAACAATGTGTAAATTGCACAAAAAGAAAGCCCATGCTCACAATTTTCGGCTCGCAGAGCGAGCATGGGCACAATTTTATAATATTGATTTTATGAAAGCTTATTCTGCTGCGCTTGTTCGGATGATAGACCGCCAAACATTTTACGAGGATATGTGTTGCACCATTCCATAACGTGCTTTATTTCTTCGTCGGTATAGTCTGCTATGTCCGAGCCCTTCGGAATCCAACGACGAATAAGCTTATTATTATTTTCGTTTGAGCCACGTTCAGACGAACAATACGGATGACAATAATAATAGTCTGTGCGTGGTTGTCCGTCGTTGCATGAGTTTACAATTCCGTCGGAATTTAAAAATTCGACACCATTGTCGGAAGTGATAGTCAAATACTTTTTGCGAAAGGCATCTGTGCCGATTTCCTTTTCAATTGCGTCCAAAACGTCAACAGTTGTCTGAGCGCATTTATCTTTCATGCGATATATTTCTTCGGTTCTGAATTTTCGTTCGGTCAATACAAGCAAGCATTGTTTTGATTTTTTCTTGCCACCGACAACAGTGTCCATTTCCCAATGCCCCTCATTGATGCGCTCATTTACGACTTTTGGACGTTTTTCAATAGATTGTCCATGTATGTTATTCAAAGCGATTCTTGACCGTACTGAACGTGTTTTGAGGGCACTTTTTTCATAGGGCAAGCTAGACCTTTTGACGTTTGGAATCATCCCCCGATAGACGTAGTTATAGATTGATGTTTCGCACAATGTCACACCAAATTTGTCCTTGTTTTTCTCCAACATGACAGAGACAGCATATGGTGAATATTTTTGATTCAATATCATATCACCAATATAAGCAAGCAATTCTTTATTGTACTTGGCTTTTTGGCAAGCACCTTTATAGCTTTGATTTTCCCTTGTGACAGCTTGCCCCCTATCCGCACAATATTCTTTACGGGTAGTGTAATCAGAGTTGCGAAATTCGACCGTTCCTCGATTGATTTCATTGTAAACTGTTGCTAAACAGATCTTCATGCGATTAGCAATATCTTTTTTATGCATACCCAATTTCAGATATGTTTCTAATTCGTATCGTTCCCGTTCTGTTAAATATTTCCCGTTCATGTTATACCCACCTTTCAATGGTGATTATAAATCTCGCCCTAATTATTATAAAGGTCAAGCATTGTTTACGGTGTAAAACCTTTACAATAATTTTGGCTCGATAAAGCAAGTTTGACCACATTACTGGAAAAATTCAAACGTTTGAACAATTTTTCTTTGGTCTTTATTTTTGTTAAGGATTGTTTTATAATTACCACTGAAAGGGTGGTGCGTTATGAGAAAAAAAGCTGGAATATACGAGGTAAAACCTCGCAAATATGTCAGTAGTAAATGGTCAAAATTTTGGGAAGATTTTTGGGGAGTGATTTTGGTTGTTCTCGTATTTTTGATTGTTTACATACTGGACAAATACACGGGTTTGAATTTGTTATAAAAAAAAGAGGGCATTTTTGCCCTCTAATTTTTATGGTATCACGTTCGTTACAGCATTGATTGCAGCCATTACCAAAGAATACATAAAACGGAATACATAATATGCCAGTATGCACGAAACCCATGCTTCAAGTATTGCAACGAATGTATTTACTGGAACGAAATAATTGATATATCCCAAGTATTCATTGTTTCCAAAATAGTCCATGAAACTACGAAACGGACTAGACGGTAGTATTGTTGTAAAAAGATTGATTATGAAATTTGCTAATGTATTTTTTACGAAATCCCATGCGCTTGTCATTCTTCCGAAGCCCCCCATTTGATTACTTTTGTTGTCGCAAAAGCCAAGCCTATTATGAAAATCACAACTTGACCGTCACGAAAGATTTTTACTTGCTCGTCTAAGATAGACATATCAATTGTAAACTCAAACGGTATCGTTTTTTTACCGATTGGTATATTAATTTTAATTGTCCATTTTGGTGCTACCGCATCCGCTTGCATAAGTTTAATTGAATCAGCTATATCGAACGGTATACAGAACGGAAACAATGTTTTTAATACCGCCATGTCGGGAATGTCACCGCTTGAAACGTCGGGAACAATCGGTTTCGTGCTACCACCCGTATTTCCTGTATCTTCGGTTTTGTTGTCCTCGTCGCCCGTATCTGTCTTTTCGTTTACTTTAACAATGTCCGTAATAGGTATTGTTCCAATTTCCGATTTTTCGTCGGGTATCGTTTGACCGTCTGTTAAGTCTACTGGATATGTCACAGGGTTGGCGACATCAATGACGTATGCACCACCAATTTTGTATGTTCCGTCCTCGTCTTTTTCCGCTGTGTTTTCGGGAGTAATAATATCATATGCGTGTGTAACGTCGCCCACGGTCGGGGGATGATATACAACGTCATAATTATCAGCATAATCAGAATTTAAATTATATCCCTTGTCTGTTAAAATTCCATATGAACTTATCAAATCATTAGTTAAAACAGTATATTCAACAACATTGAAAGGAGAACCAAATTGATTATAAGAATAAACACGCCCGTCTAAACACATCTGATATAAACTATAATTAAAATAAAAATCACAAGAAACTTCACCCGATTCACACATACTAACTAATTGTTTAAATTCACTCAAAGAACTAACTTCCATAAAATAAACATTGCCATTATCCCTCGCAATGATGCCGTATTTGTTTTTAAATGAATTAAAACGATATTGTCCTGTTTTTGTAAAAGTTTTCCCAAGATGCGCCCAATACGTACTAACAATATTTATTATGTAAGCATTTGTATCAGTATTGTCGGCATTCGAAAGATTACACATTGATTCTAGGACTGCATCATCAAAAGAAATTGCATCTTTATTTGGAATAACAGATTTTATCTCATCAACAAATTCACCAAATTGAGTTTTTAACTTCTCCCAAACCCCCGATGCTTTATCTATCACGACTTGTCCAGTTGTCTGAGCTGTCTCAATAGCTTTATTCAAATATTCTTTGTCAACCTCTTCCCAATATTGACACTCTTCGTAAAATGCCTTTGCATTTTCCAAATCGTCTTGACTTGTCTGTATACCATAATCGGCAACAGATAGACCAAGTCCTGCCATAATAGCAAGCATTACTTCTTCCGCTGTGTATGCAAGAACAAGCTCACCGCCCTTTACAGGCATCGGCTTGTTTACATATGCTGTCGTTATGCTCGTGATCAGTAAACTGAATACGAGCATATAACAAGCTAATTTTTTCGTTTTCCCTTTCATAATCCGTTTTCTCCTTTTATTTCATAATAGTGTATTATCTGACTAGCTTCGGGAATCTTTTGTGACTTGCTATGTTCAACAAGGTCGTTTTCATACCAATCCATTACCATGTCTCGAATGTCATCATCATTCCAGTAATACTTTGCCACTTCACAACGTTTGCAATTATGACTTGGAAAGAATCGACGTTTGAATTTTGCAACCTCACATAATTCTTTTGTAATGTATTTTGAAATATAAGACACACACTTGTCACTGTTTTGGACTTTTGTAAAAGCTGTGAATCCGTATCTCCATTGTGGCAAATTGTAGATAGTAGGACAATCCGAGTTGTTTTCGGTTCGTTTGTATGCCTTGCCATTTTTGGAAACTCGTCCACTGTCAACAAATGTTAGATTTCCCGTGTTGGCTAATAAAATATGAATGTGATACGCACCGCTTGACGGGTGCTTTTCGGGTATATACAAATAGACCAAATCTTTTGCGCATGAATTTTTTTGATTGTTCAACCATTTACTTGTCTTTTTGCAAATTTCCTCATAATCGTATCTATCACATGATTGTTCGGAGAATGTGAGAGTACCGAACATACTCCATCTATTTGCATATCCATACTCATAGATAGATTGTTTTGTACGATTGATTGAAACATATTTTGAATGTTCTTGTTTTTCTGCGTCTGATTTTTTATTTTCCTTTTCGCTGTCTTTGATTTTGTTCTCTGCTTTTTCTTCTCCATAAGCAACGGGTCTTTTGTATATACGCACTTGTTTATGACCGAGATAGTCATAGACTTGAATGTTATACAAAGACATTTTTTACCCTTTCATTAACGTTCAAACGTTTGAACGTTTTCGCTTTTTGCAACGCATAGTGAAATGTGTTGCTACTGTCAAGTAGATGCTGTCGCATACTCGTGGAGACCCCCGACCCCACTCCGTATACGACAGCATCATGCTTTACAATCGCTAAACATATAATATGTGTCGTAAATGCGTGACGTTTTTTTATTGTGTCGGAAAAACTTTGCGCCGACTTTTTCTTTCATAGGATACCAAACCTTGACACATACGAATAAACCACCGCATAAAAAGCTTGTTACCTTTCCGAGTTTGCCAAAGTTACCCACTTTTCTATGTACATATTCATACTCGATAAGTGAGCGAATCTGACGGTCAATCATGCGGTCAAACTGTGCTATCAATACAATTTCATAACCAAGTTTTCTATGCTGTGTGAAAAATTCAAGCCATGCACCACGATTTTTTTGCCCCCAATCACGGGAATTAAACATAATTTGACATTCGTCAATAACAAGCAAGATTGTGCCCTCTTTTAAATGGTCAACATGGAGATATTTTGCGTATTCGTATGAGAATTTGAAAAGCCTATCGGGAGATAATCTACTATTATCGACATACAAATAATGATGCTTATATTTTTTTATCGCTTTAGTGTTCAAAGGAAAGTTCCCGATTGTAACACCTTTATGTTTCATTCTGTAATAAAGTCGCTCGGCTAGGTGCAAGGATTTTCCCGCCCCAGGAGTGCCCGAATAAAGTGTTATCATATACCCACCTTTCTAAAGAAAATGCTCGGGATAAACCCGAGCAAATTCTTATTTTCCTGTTACTTTCTTAAATGCTTTGATTGCAATTCCTACAGCGAGAATTGCACCCATGATACCAAGTCCATACGGAAGAACCTGACCAATCATGCTCATAGCATTTGACTGTACGGTCTGTAAACCGTTTGACACCGCTGTCGAAATTACTGACATTGGGTCGCCCTCTAACGCAAATGGAAACATAGCTTTTTCTCCTTTCTTAGTTTTTCGCAATTTTTATGAACATATTGACGATAGCATTGGTGGCATAGGTCGTTAGACCTATAACACAGCCTACACCAATAGAACACACGAATATTGTTATAAAATTTTCAATAGTGATAACCGACATTATGACCACCCCTTTACAAGCGAACGAATAAGTACAAAGCCAAACAAAACTCCTAAAATGGCAATAACCACAATATCGAAATTTTCTTGAGTAATGATGTAATCTTGTACAGCTTGCGTGGTTTCCAGTGTCGTTTCTTGTATGGCAGAATCCGTCGGTATTTCTTGCGTGATCTCATCCATCATTTAAACTCCAATCTTTGAAAGGGTGGCGGAGAGTTATCACTATACTCCCCACCACGAAAAGGGTATATTTTAAAAGATATAATATCTTTCAAAACCTACTTTGAAGCATTGACGGGTACAAAGTTAACAATCCTTGCACCACGGTCAGTATCTACCGCAAAACAGAAGTCATATTCTTTGAATCTTTGAAGCTTGCCCTCTTTGAACATATTTGCGATTTCCTCACTGCATTTAACCTCGCCAGTTTGGTCGCCAGCACTGTCTGTCAATCCCAATTTGCGAGAAATGCCCGTTTTTCCTTCAACGTTATATTCTGATTCTTTCAATCCAGTTACAATCATTCTTTGGTTAATTAAAAATTTCATTTTTTTTATTCTCCTTTTGTTCTTTCTTCTAATTCATTTCTTAATTTGTAATATTCTTTTTCGTTTAATAGCTGTGGTTCTACGAAACAACCATGAACCGCTTGCCCGACAAAATACACGTTACACATTTCAATGAAAACCCAAACTAAGTTTCCGTCGTTTGGTTCAACATAAAATTCTACCTTTAACACCCTTTTCCCCCTTTCAGAAATGATTTTTTGACGAAACTGCGGTGTTTCGGTTGTTCCTACTTTAACACCCTTTCCGCACCCGACGCTTGAACATCCGTGTTCAAGCTGTCAACTGAAACCACCAAGTTACTCGGGAAGTTTGAGTTGATTACCTCGCATCCATGCTCGGTCTCGCTTCCTACGTCAGGCTCGTATATTGTTGTCGGGGAGATTATCCCAACCCGAGAACATTCTTGTTTTGTTCAAACGTTTGAACTTTTCAATTCTTTCTTTATGAAATGGTAGGGGAAAAATCCCCCACCGCATTATTATGGCTCGTCTACAATGCTGATTGTATGACCTTTCCCCATGAGTACCAATATGGTAGTAATGGTCTCGTTGAATTGCGCTTGAAGCTTTTCAAGCTGTGCGTCGGTCGAATCTGAATCAGCCCCGAAAACATCCAAGTTATTGAATGTAAAGACCTTATTAAAAGGTGACACAGTGACCGTTGGTTCTTTTTCGGAAGTTTCCGCACTGGATTTCTCTTTATTTTCTTCCTTTAATGAATCAGAAATCTTTTTCGGTTTGATTTCGTCAAGCTTTGCTTTAATCTGTCGTACACTCATGTCGGGTGTAATGTCAGATAATTCTTCGTCAGAGAATCCATGCATAACAATTAGTTTGGACGACGAAAAACTTGCATATTTGTCGCAAATTTTGTTTTCAACAGTTGTACCATTTTCGATACGTTCACCGAATCGACAAACAATCTGTGTGAAGTTGTTCACAGTACCCCGAGCGATACCGTACTTGCTAGCACAATAATCGTATATGTTCTTGTAACCTTCGACTTTGAAGAGACCTCTTTGCTGAATCTGAAAGATTGCAAAAGCAATATCCAATGACGTTTTTTCAACACTCTCCATGCCTTGACGAATAGTGCTATCTAATTTGTTAAACATATCCGTTTCTTCTTTGGAGATAACAACAACGTCGCTATCGGGTATTTTTTCGACTTCTGCCTTTACTGGCTTGTTAATTGCATTATCAATTTCTTTTGTTGCATTAGTTGTCTTTTGAACTGTCTTTTTTTCAGTCGCTGTCTTTGTTGTTTTTTTCGGTTCAATCGTTTGAACTTTCTTTGTTGTTGCCATGTTTGTAACCCTTTCTGCGCTTTGCGCATCCCTTTCTTTAACTTTCTAAGTATATTTTAAAGGTTACATAGTGGCAGTATTTAGGAAAAAAGTGTTGAAATATAGCCTGAAATAAGGTATCATAGACGTATGTGTGGCGCAATTTGAGTAAAGTGAGGCGCCAAGGATAAGATGAAGGAGGATCAGACGATGATTTCAGCAGGAGATTTTCGTAACGGAATTACAATCGAATTAGAAGGAAATGTTTATCAGATTATTGAGTTCCAGCATGTTAAACCTGGCAAGGGTGCAGCTTTTGTTCGTACCAAATTAAAAAATATCAAGAGTGGTGGTGTGGTTGAGAAAACCTTCCGTCCTACTGAGAAATGTCCGCAGGCTCGTATCGACCGCAAGGATATGCAGTACTTATATGCAGATGGAGATCTGTTCTATTTCATGGACGTTGAGACCTATGATCAGATCGCATTATCCAGCGCAGATATCGGGGATGCATTAAAATTTGTAAAAGAGAATGAGATGTGTAAGGTATGTTCACACAACGGAAGCGTATTCGCTGTTGAGCCGCCTTTATTCGTTGAATTGGTGATCACTGATACCGAGCCTGGTTTCAAGGGTGATACCGCAACCGGAGCAACCAAGCCTGCAACTGTTGAGACAGGTGCCGTTGTACAGGTTCCGTTATTCGTAAACCAGAATGATGTGATCAAGATTGATACCAGAACCGGAGAATATCTTTCACGCGTATAAGTAAAAATTGAGAGTAAAAGGTGTCAGACACTTTGAAAACAAATACCATGGTGTATGATTACGACTTTTGTGCGTCCCGCATTGGCGGGCTTGAGCACAATCGGAGTAATCATCACCATGGTATTATTTATAAAGTGTCTGACACCTTTTTTACTGGGCACATTTTTTGATTTTCACGATATAAGCGCAGGTCATCAGGATCTGGCTGAGCAGAAGACTCCATAAATATACGTGCAGGCCAAATACCGGCACAAGGACTGCCAGTGCAAGAATACGAATCCCACAGGAAACCACATTCCAGATAAAGGTGTACATCGTGTGGTTTAACCCGTGAAGGACACTCGACAATGTTCCCGTAAAAAATAAAAACGGACATAAAAATCCAAGGCTTCGGATCAGAGAGCCGCACAATTCATTCTGAAATAATAAATCACCAATCATTTTTCCAAACAGTAAGAATCCCAATGTACATAATAATCCGAGAATCAGACAAAGCTCCACGGTTTTCGTGATGGAAGCATTCAATTGTTTACGATCTGCGTCTGCGTTTGATTTGGCAATCGCAGGTAAAAGCAGTACGGACAGAGAGCCGGTGAACACAGTTGGAAGCAATATGACAGGAAATGCCATACCGGAAAATATACCAAATACTTCCAATGCATTGGTACTGCTGAATCCATAGCCGACAAGCGCGCGGGGCAGCAGGATGGCCTCTGCGCTGGCAAACAGATTAAGCACCAGACGATTGCCGGTCAAAGGAGCAGAAAAGAAAAACAGCTCTTTTGTCAGTGGCAGAGAAAACTTGAACGTTTGCCACTTGTAGCTGGAGAGACAGAACAGACAAGAGACAGCCTCTCCGCAGAAGGACCCCCACATAGCCAGATCAGGTGTGAGTGATCTGTCCTCATTGGTGGCGACGAGATAAAACAGATAGACACTGAAAACGCGGGCACACTGCTCTAAAAGCTGTGAGATCGCCGGGATTTTGGTGTCATTTTTTCCGTAATAAAAACCGTTGAAGCAGGAATGCAGACATGCCAAAGGAAGTGAGCATGCTACAATAAAAAGCAGTGGTTCGCAGGCTTTTTCACCAAGGATGTATGTGCTGATGGGATCGGAAAAGAAATGGAGTGCGCATGCGCAGATCGCAGCAGGCACCTGGGACAATAGGATTCCGGATATCAGAACGGAGGAATCGGATTTGTTTCTTTTCGAGCCTTCGGCAACAAGCTTGGAGATGCCGGATTGTATTCCGCCGGTACAGGCAGAAAGACAGAGTGCAAAAATCGGAAAAACAAGCTGATAAATACCCAATCCGCCTGCACCAATCGTACGTGAAAGGAATATTCTATAAAAGAAACCAATTACTCTGCTGGAAAGTCCGGTAACAGTCAGAATGAGGGCACCGGTCAATATAGGATGTTTGCTGATTTTCATGCCTGGTCTCTGTTTCGTCCAAAGTCATTTTATCTTATGCTTGATCCGGACGGAATATGACCACAACCCGGTGGAGAGAAAGGAGAGCAATGATATATCTCGATCATGCAGCGACAACAATGATTGAGCCGCAGGTGCTGACTGCGATGAAACCATATATGAGGGAACGCTTCGGAAATGCATCGACGTACTATGAGGTTGGGGCGGAGAGCAGAAAAGCTGTGGAATATGCAAGAAAAGAGATTGCCGACAGTCTGGATGCAGATCCGGAGGAAATCTTTTTTACATCCGGCGGAACGGAAAGTGACAACTGGGCCTTGAAGGGGACGATGGAAGCATATAAGAACAAAGGAAGACACCTGATCGTCAGCAGCTTTGAACATCATGCGATTGGCAACACATGTGAGTATCTGAAAAAACAAGGATATCAGGTGACGTATGTGAGCGTGGATCGACAGGGCAAGATCAGACTGGACGAATTGGAGCGTGCGATCCGTCCGGATACGGTGATGATTTCCATCATGTGTGCGAACAATGAGATCGGAACGATTCAGGATATGAGAGAGATCGGTTGTATTGCAAAGAGAAACCATGTTTTGTTCCATACGGACGCTGTGCAGGCTTACGGTCAGATCCCGATTGATGTCAAAAACTGGAATATTTCACTTCTTTCTGCCAGCAGCCATAAATTTTACGGACCGAAGGGCTGTGGATTTTTGTACATCAAAAAAGGTGTGCGAACCATGTCTATGATACAGGGCGGTTCGCAGGAACGGGGCTTTCGCGCCGGAACCGAAAATGTGCCGGGAATCGTTGGCATGGCATATGCAGCGAAGTTATCTTATGAATGTATGGATGAGGTCGGTAAACGGGAACGCATGCTGAGGGACTGGCTTGCGAGACGTCTTTGCGAGGAATTGCCGGGTGCAAGGGCCATTGGAAGCATGACAGACCGCCTTCCCGGAAATCTCAATATGTATTTTCCGGGTATAGAAGCGACCAATCTGGTGTTACTATTGGATGAGGTTGGAATCTGTGTATCGGCAGGATCTGCATGTACAAGTCGTGATACAACGGTTTCACATGTACTGCGTGCAATCGGACTGACGGATCGTCAGGCAAGCAGCTGCATACGCATCACACTTGGCAGGCATACAACATTTCAGGAATTAAACATCGCGCTTCAGGAGATAATTCGCCTTGTAAAAATGTTGCAAAAAGGGTAAAATGGAACGCAGTATATAGTCGCAAAAAAGAGAGAGAAAAAGGATTTTGAATGAACATCAGAGAGTATTTGAAAAGTAACCGTCTCATCACAGACGGCGCAATGGGAACCTATTATGAGAAAAAGTATCCAAGTGGCGAGCTGCTTCCGGAGAAGGAGAATCTCCTTCATCCGGAGCGGATCCGTGAGATCCATTTGGAATATTTACAGGCGGGTGCAAGACTTTTGCGCACAAATACGTTTGCGATCGCGCCTTTGTTTTATTCGGATGAGCAGGAAATGATGGATGGCATCAGTGCAGGGGTAATGCTTGCAAAAGATGCTGTAGACACATTTCGTATGCAGACGGGCTGCACAGATGAGATTTTTATCGGAGCGGATTTTGGACCGATCCTTTTGCCGGAGGAGGAAGGCGAAGAAGAGGCTTTGCAGCTGTATCACAGGATCTGCGACCGGTTTCTTGCGTGTGGTCTGGATGTATTTGTGTTCGAGTCACAGCAGGAATACAAGTATGTGGAAAGCCTGGCGCAGTATGTCAAAGAGCGGACCGGACAGCAGGCGTTTGTCATCGCGCAGTTTACATTTGATAAGAGCGGTTATACCCGTGCCGGATTGTCTATGAGAAAGATCAATCGGATGATGGCGGATTCTGTTGTGGATGCATATGGCTATAACTGTGGTATGGAGGCAGGTCATCTGTATCAGTTGATGGCGGAAGGTGAGATCTATTCGGACAAGTATTTGACGGCACTTCCAAATGCAGGCTATCCGCTGTCAATTCGCGGAAAGACGATCTATACGGAAAATGAGCGGTATTTTGTGGAGAAAAGCAAGCTGATCGCGGGACTCGGTGCGGATATTATGGGAGGCTGCTGCGGCACGACACCCGGATATATCACAGATCTGGTAAAAGCCCTGGCAGATGTCCCGCGGGAAGAAAAAAAGATCTCATCACTTCCGGATGAGAATAAACGGTCTTTGGAAGACCACACTTCACAGGTTCACGGAGCAGGCTTTTTACAAAAGCTTCGTGATGGAAAGCAGCCGATCATTGTGGAGATGGACCCACCCTTTGCAGCAGATGTGTCAAAGGTGATGGATGGCGCAAGGCTGCTCAAAGAAGCGGGAGTGGATCTGATGACACTGTCGGACTCGCCGATGGCAAGAGCGCGTATGGATGCCGGCGCAGTAGCCGGAAAGATTATCCGTGAAGTTGGGATTCCGGTGATGCCGCATCTGACCTGCAGAGATCGAAATATCATCGCGCTTCGCGGTACGATCATGGGTGAGTATCTGAATGATATCCGAAACCTTCTGATCGTGACGGGCGATCCGGTTGCCAGAGATGCGAGAGGCAATATCACCGGTGTATTTGATTCCAATTCGATCCGTCTGATGGAATATGTCAAAAACATGAATGAAGAATTATATTCCGAGGAACCGATCCATTACGGAGGAGCCCTGAACTATCACGGTGCAAATCCGGATGCCATCATCCGCCGGATGATCAAAAAGATGGAAAATGGCTGTGAATTTTTCCTGACACAGCCGATCTATTCCAAGGAAGATATTGACCGGATCCGTTATATCAAAAGTAAGTGCGAAGCGAAGATCATGTGTGGGATCATGCCGCTTGTCAGCTACCGCAATGCGATGTTTATTCACAATGAGATGGCAGGGATTCATATTCCGGAAGACATTCTGGCAAAATATCGCGAGGACATGACAAAAGAAGAAGCGGAAAAAGTAGCAATTGATATCTCGCTTTCGCTTGTGGAGCGATTGGAGAATGTAGCGGACGGATATTACTTTATGACACCGTTTAACCGGGCAGGTTTGATCTGCGATATCATAAGAAAAATGAAATAGATTGGGGAGAGAAGATCACATGACAAGAGAAGAATTTAGAGAATTAGTACAGAGTCGTGTATTGATTTTAGACGGAGCGACCGGAAGTAATCTGCAAAAAGCGGGGATGCCCACCGGCGTATGTCCCGAACAGTGGATTCTGGAACATCCACAGGCATTGATCGATCTGCAAAAAGCATATGTGGAAGCAGGAAGCGATATTGTATATGCACCGACTTTTACAGCCAGCAGGATCAAATTGGAAGAATATGGCCTGCAGGATCAGCTTGTGGATATGAACCGCAGACTGGTGGCATTATCGAGGGAAGCAGTAGCAGGCAGCAATTGTCTGGTGGCAGCGGATATGACGATGACAGGAAAACAGCTTGCACCGATCGGTGATCTGCCCTTTGAGACATTAGTAGATGTATATCGGGAGCAGGCAGCAGTGCTCGCTGATGCAGGGGTCGACCTGTTTGTCGTTGAGACGATGATGAGCCTGCAGGAAACCAGAGCAGCCATCATTGCGATCCGTGAAGTCTGTGAGCTGCCGATTCTGGCAAGCCTGACTTATGAGTCGGATGGAAGAACCCTATACGGAACAGATGCGAAGACTGCGATCGTCGTACTGCAAAGTCTGGGAGCAGATGCGGTAGGACTGAATTGCTCCACAGGACCGGACGAGATGATCCCGGCAGTGGAAGAGATGAAACAATATGCCAATATTCCGGTTCTGGCAAAGCCGAATGCCGGGCTGCCGGTTCTTTTGGACGGTGTCACCGTCTATCCGATGGGACCGGAAGAATTTGCTCTTGCAGGAGCAAAGCTGGTAGAAGCGGGAGCCTCTATCGTAGGAGGCTGCTGCGGTACGACACCGGAGCATATCTGTGCATTGAAACAGGCAGTCGCGTCACTGGCTGCGCCACAGATTGCAACTGAAAAAAAACGACTGCTGGCAACGGAGCGTTCCGTTTTGGAGATTGATCTGGACGGTTCGTTTCTCGTTGTGGGAGAACGGATCAATCCGACCGGAAAGAAAGCGCTGCAGGCAGAGCTTCGGGAGGGAAATCTGGATCTTGTCTGCAAGATGGCAGAAGAACAGCAGGAAAACGGAGCTGCCATTCTCGATGTCAATATGGGTATGAATGGAATTGATGAGAAGGCAATGATGCTGGCGGCGATTGAGGAGCTGACGACGACGGTCAATCTGCCGCTTTGTATCGATTCCAGTAATATTGATGTCTTAGAGGCAGCACTTCGGGTCTATCCGGGACGTGCGCTGATCAATTCGATTTCCATGGAGACAGAGAAGATCGAGCGCCTGCTTCCAATTGCAGCAAAATACGGTGCAATGTTTATTTTGCTCCCGCTGTCGGATGCGGGAATTCCGGAAACTGTAGAAGAAAAGCGCGAGATTGTTCGCAAGATCTGTAAGCGTGCATATGAACTGGGATTTTCCAAAGAGGATATAGTAGTAGACGGATTGACCGCAACTGTAGGTGCCAATCCAAACGCTGCGTTGGAGTGCTTTGATACGATTCATTACTGCAGAAACGAGCTGGGGCTGGCGACGATCTGCGGTCTGTCCAACATTTCTTTTGGTCTGCCGAACCGTCCGTTTGTCAACACCGCATTTCTTACGATGGCGATTCAGCAGGGACTTACGATGGCAATTGCAAACCCGTCCCAGGATCTTTTGATGAATGCGGCATTTGCATCGGATATGCTTTTGCATAAGCCGGAGAGTGATATCCGCTATATTAACCGTATGCAGGTGTATGAGCGACATCTGGAGGAAAAGGAAGCTGCGGCATCACCGGTCAGAAAAAAATCCGTTGAGAAAAAAGAGATTGCGGCTTCATCAAACGGAATTATCTACGACTGCGTGATGAAGGGGGATAAGAAAAATATTGTCGATCATGTGAAAGTAGCATTGGCAGAAGGAAAGACACCGGGGGAAATCATAAATGGAATGCTGATTCCTGCAATTAATGATGTAGGCAAGAAATTCGAGCAGCAGATTTACTTTCTGCCGCAGCTCATTTCCAGTGCCAGTGCGATGCAGACTGCGATCAGTCATTTAGAGCCGCTTCTGCAAAAAGACGGAAACGAAGAGGCAGCAGCGACGATCATTATGGCAACCGTGGAGGGAGACATTCACGATATCGGAAAAAATCTCGTTGTGCTCATGCTCAAAAACTATGGATATCGCGTGATCGATCTGGGCAAGGATGTTGCAACAGAAAAGATCGTGGACACAGCGATGGCAGAACATGCACAGATCGTAGGACTGTCGGCACTGATGACAACTACGATGATGCGCATGAAGGATGTGGTAGAGCTGGCAAAGGAAAAAGGTTACGATGGTAAGATCATCATCGGAGGAGCATGCATCACGCAAAGCTTTGCCGATGAGATCGGAGCAGACGGATATTCCGGTGATGCGGCAGATTGTGTGAAGCTGGTACAGAGACTGCTGGCGGAATAGAGTCAGTCCGCAGGAGTGGTTTGAGGGGGGAAACTATGGCTTATGAAAAACTCTTAAATGAAATATATGCAGTGGTTTCGCTGAAATACCTTTGGCGGGAATATCGGCCGGATTTTGTAAAAAGTGAATCTCCCGACTGGATCAACGAGAATATGGAGCTGGGCGTGGAGGTGAGCCAGGCCCTGTTACCAGATGATGGTCAGACAGAGAGTTTTATCGAGAATTATCTGGGATGCCGAAGGGAAGAATTGCCGCTGTCCGCAGTGGAGCGTTACGGAAACCGGCTCCACTTCTATAATGACAGATTCTGGGCTGTCCTCCCGGATCCTGAACAACATCAGAATGATCTGTACAAGGCAAAATACCGTTTTGACCGGAAACTGGAAAAGCTCAATACGAATTACCGGCATATGCGCTACAACGGGCTCTATCTGTTTTTGCATCCCTCGGACGAAAGTGATTTCGATGCAGTTTGTCTGTTTGAATATATGCGGGAGCGGCAGGCAGGTACCAAGAGGCGTTTTGACTGGGTTTTCTTAAATTGTGGGAAAGTGATCTATGTGTGCAATTATGGAAAGGATCAGATGGAAGCAATTGAGTTCCCGAAGAATGCAGAAAATTTTTTGAATGCCGAAGCGGAACGTCTGCGTCACTGCAGAGAATGGAAGAACGGCGACGTTATGGAGTCTTGAGTTCCATTTCGTTCTTACAGTAAAAAATAGAATCCATAAAAGTGGATTCTATTTAGTAGTAGCGAGAGGGGGACTTGAACCCTCGACACCACGGGTATGAACCGTGTGCTCTAGCCAGCTGAGCTATCTCGCCATATTTTGTTTGAAATGGGACCTATAGGGCTCGAACCTATGACCCTCTGCTTGTAAGGCAGATGCTCTCCCAGCTGAGCTAAGATCCCATGTCTGTGTCATTTTTGTGACCCGACTTGATTAAGTATACAGAAAGGTTGTCCGATTGTCAATAAAAAAATTTATTTTTTTTTAAATAAAAGCAGATAACGGGAGTCAAACCCTAAAAAGTGTAATATTTTTACACCGTTGAAAGTGTTTGACATACACCGTGAATGGTTTTATCATGTGTGATAGAAAAGAAGAGTGCGACAGAACAGGAGCTGATCCAAAGCGCCCCACAAGCTGCAAACCTTTTCAGATGTGCCGTTTATGAATTAGCGATACTGTGAATATAATAAGATATACATGAAAGAGAGGTATAATATCATGAATGATAGAGAAAGAGCAATGCAGTTACTTGAAAAAGTACCAGAAACAAAATTGTATTACATTATCGGTATTTTAGAGGGGGCAATCATTCCGGATATTGAGGAAGTTGAGCCGGACGAGTGGGACTTAAAAATGATAGAAGA
>JALEJB010000159.1 GCA_022768825.1 Lachnospiraceae bacterium | reverse complement strand
CGACGCCAGCGGAAAACTTCTCATGTCCGGTTTTAAAAATGCGCATACCCATACAGCGATGACGTTTTTGCGCTCATTTGCAGACGATCTTCCGCTGCAAAGCTGGCTGTTTGATCAGGTATTCCCCAGAGAGGGACAGCTGACCGAGGATGACTGTTACTGGCTGAATATCTTAGGAATCATGGAATATCTGACCAGCGGGATCACCTCCAATTTTGATATGTATTTCTTCCCTCCGGTGGATGCCAAGGCATCGATGGATACCGGATTTCGTACCGTACAGACCAGCGGTCTGAACAACTTTGGCGGAACCGTGGAACTCATGGAAGAAAACTATCATATCGTCAATGAGATGAGCGAGCTGACAAGCTTCATCGTCGGATTCCACGCAGAATATACAACTTCGATGGAATTGATGGAGGGCGTGGCAGGACTGGCACAGAAGCTGAAGAGTCCGGTCTTTTTGCACAATTCCGAGACAAAGTCTGAGGTGGAAGAGTGCAGGGGACGCTGGGGTAAGACGCCGACACAGCTGACGGATGAGCTGGGTATGTATCATTACGGCGGCGGTGGCTACCACTGTGTCTGGATGGATGAGAAGGATTTTGAGATATTCAAAAAACGGGGACTGACGGCGGTGACCAATCCGGCATCCAATCTGAAGCTGGCAAGCGGAATTGCACCGATCGGACGTTACTTACAAGAGGGCATACCGGTAGCCATCGGAACAGACGGACCTGCCAGCAACAACTGTCTGGATATGTTCCGTGAGATGTTTCTGACCACGGCACTGGCCAAGGTGCGCGAAAATGACGCAGCTGCGGTACCGGCAGGGGAAGTGCTGTATATGGCCACAACCGCAGGTGCCCGGGCAATGGGACTTTCGGATTGCGATGATCTGGCAGTCGGAAAGAAAGCTGATCTGATCCTGCTTGATCTCAAACAGCCGAATATGCAGCCTATGAATAATATCGTGAAAAATATCGTCTATTCCGGAAGCAAGCAGAACGTCACATTGACGATGGTAAACGGTCAGATCCTCTATGAGGATATGAAGTTCAATATTGGCTTCGATCCGGAAGAGATCTATGCAAAGGCCAATGCGATCATTGGCAGAATGAAGTAGGAGAAACAGACGGATGAAGGTGACATTTTTACATCACAGCAGCTTTGTTGTAGAAACCGGGGAGCGGGTGCTCGTCTTTGATTATTTTAACGGGGACCGTGTGAACGGTTACACATTTACCGGAAAGCTGCCGGAATATCCCAGTGATACAGCGATTTATTTTTTTGCAAGTCATAAGCATCAGGATCATTTTGACATGGACATCCTGCGTCTGACAGACCGCTACCCGAATGTCAGATATATTCTCTCAAAAGACACAAAGCTCTCACCGAATTTTCTGAAAAAGCATGGCATTGATCCGTCGGTCCGGTCCCGCATTACCTATGTGACCGCCAATGAAGAATATGACGTAGACGGCATGAAGATCCGGACACTTCTGTCTACGGATGCGGGTGTTGCCTTTTTTCTTACTGTTGACGGCAAAAAGATCTATCATGCAGGGGATCTGCACAATTGGAAATGGGACGGCGCAGGGGATCTGATCAACGGGCGTATGGAGCGCGGGTATAAGCATGCCCTGCAGGTACTGGAGGATGAGTATTTGGACATCGCATTTGTCGTGCTCGACCCGAGACTTGATAATTACAAATTCAAGGGATTTGATTATTTCCTGAAAACCATTTCCGCTAAATATGTATTTCCGATGCATATGTGGCAGGAATATGGCATCCTCGATGAGTATCTGAGCCATGTTTCCAATCCGAACTTTATCGGACGGATCATGAAGATCGAACAGGAAAATCAGACATTTGATCTGGAATGACGAAAATGATTTGGAGTGAACAATGAAGGTTAGTATTTTTACAGACGGAGCTGCCAGAGGAAATCCGGACGGACCGGGCGGATACGGGGTAGTGATCCGGTATGTCGCACCCTCCGGACAGGTGCATGAGAGAGAATACAGCAATGGATACAAGAAGACAACCAATAACCGCATGGAATTGATGGCTGCAATCCGTGGATTGGAAAGCTTAAACAAACCCTGTGAGGTGGATCTGTATTCGGACTCCAAATATCTGGTGGATGCGTTCAATCAGCACTGGATCGAGAATTGGCAGAAGAAAAACTGGGTAAAATCAGATAAAAAGCCTGTCAAAAATGTGGATTTATGGAAAGCCCTGCTTCGTGCAATGGAGATGCATCAGGTACGGTTTATCTGGGTCAAGGGGCATGACGGGCATCCGGAAAATGAACGCTGTGATAAACTGGCGACTTCGGCAGCGGACGGAAGCAATCTGTTGGATGATGTGGAATTGACCTAGCATGAACTTGCACAATGGAAATAAGTGGTTTATAATAGGTCTGATATTAGGAGGTTAAATCTATGACTTTTTTGGCAAGTTTTATACAGTATTTGGTGATCATGATCGTATTAGCGGCAATCGGCATCTTAGGCGGTATCCTGGGTAAAAAGCTCAGAGACCGCAAGGATGCAAAGGATGCAGCTATTGCACAGACTGAGGGAAATCAGTCGATAGAGGATAAATAAGATTTGGAGGAACAATCGTGAGTAAGAAGTATGGCGTAAACGAATTGCGCAGAATGTATCTGGAATTTTTTGAGAGCAAAGATCATCTGGCTATGAACAGTTTTTCTTTAGTACCTCACAATGATAACAGCTTATTGCTGATCAATGCAGGTATGGCTCCGCTGAAACCGTATTTTACAGGGCAGGAGATCCCGCCGAAAAGAAGGGTCACCACCTGTCAGAAGTGTGTGCGTACCGGTGATATCGAGAACGTGGGAAAGACAGCAAGACATCTGACCTTTTTTGAGATGCTTGGAAACTTTTCCTTTGGTGATTACTTTAAACATGAGGCAATTGCATGGTCCTGGGAGTTTCTGACAAAGGTACTGGGTCTGGAAGAGGATCGCCTGTATCCTTCCATCTACGGAGAGGATGATGAGGCATTTGAGATCTGGACAAAAGAAGTCGGCGTACCGGCAGAGAAGATCACCCGCTTTTACCGTGATCCGGAAACCGGAGAGTGTGACAACTTCTGGGAGCATGGTGCCGGACCTTGCGGACCTTGTTCCGAGATCTATTACGACCGTGGCGAAAAGTATGGCTGCGGCAGCCCGGACTGTAAAGTAGGCTGTGACTGCGATCGTTTCATGGAAGTATGGAACAACGTATTTACCCAGTTTAATGGTGACGGACACGGTGGATACGAAGAACTGGAGAATAAGAATATTGATACCGGTATGGGTCTGGAGCGTCTTGCTGTCGTGATGCAGGATGTGGATTCCGTATTTGATATCGATACGATGAAAGCAATCCGCGACAAGATCTGTGAGCTGAGTGGAAAAGTATATCAGACAGATGCTTTGGATGATATTTCTATTCGTCTGATCACAGACCATATCCGTTCCACTACATTTCTGATCTCTGACGGTGTCATGCCTACGAATGAGGGTAGAGGATATGTGCTTCGTCGTCTGATCCGTCGCGCGGCAAGACATGGAAGAATGCTGGGTATTCCGGGTACTTTCATGGCGGAACTGGCGGCTACTGTGATCAACGTGAGCAAAGACGGATATCCGGAGCTGGAAGAGAAGAAAGATTTTATCTTCAAAGTGCTGACGCAGGAAGAAGAACAGTTTAACAAGACGATTGATCAGGGTCTGAAGATTCTGGCTGATATGGAAAAAGAGATGGAAGCACAGGGACAGAAGGTACTGTCCGGTGACAATGCGTTCAAGCTTTATGATACCTATGGATTCCCGGTTGACCTGACCGCCGAGATTCTTGAGGAAAAAGGCTATACACTGGATCAGGACGGGTTTGATGCCTGCATGAAGGAGCAGAAAGAGAAGGCACGCGCAGCCCGTAAAGAGACCAACTATATGGGAGCAGACGCAACTGTATATGATGAGATCGATCCGGCGATCACTTCTGAATTTGTAGGCTATACCAATACAGAATTCACTTCAAAGATTACCGTTTTGACTACAGAAACAGAACTTGTGGAAGCTTTGACTGAGGGTGTCAACGGAACGATAATTGTGGATCAGACCCCATTTTATGCAACGATGGGTGGACAGACCGGAGACAGCGGTATCATTTCAACTGCTGATGGTACATTTGAAGTTGTTGAGACGATTAAATTAAAAGGCGGAAAGATCGGACACGTGGGAACCTGTAAGAGCGGAATGCTCAAGGTTGGCGACGAAGTGACCCTGTCTATCGATACAAGCAGACGTGCCAAGACCAGCAAGAACCATTCCGCTACGCACTTACTTCAGAAGGCGCTGCGTGAGGTACTTGGAACACATGTAGAGCAGAAGGGTTCGTTCCAGGATAGTGAGCGTACCAGATTCGACTTCTCTCATTTTGCTGCGATGACAGCAGAAGAGCTTCAGAAGGTAGAAGATATCGTCAATTCCAAGATCACGGAAGGTCTGGACGTTCGCACCGATATCATGTCTTTGGAGGAAGCCAAGAAGACAGGTGCAATGGCACTGTTTGGCGAGAAATATTCGGACAAGGTGCGTGTGGTTCGTATGGGTGACTTCTCAACCGAGCTTTGCGGTGGTACACATGTAAAGAATACTTCCGATATCAAGGCCTTCAAGATCGTATCCGAGTCCGGTGTGGCAGCAGGCGTTCGCCGTATTGAGGCGATCACAAGCGATGCGGTATTTGCTTACTATGATGAGATCGAAAAGACTCTGGAAGAGGCTGCGAAAGCGTTAAAGACCAATCCGGCAGGTGTGCTTGACAAGATTGCGCATTTGCAGGCACAGGTAAAAGAGTTAAACAGTGAGATCGAGTCGCTGAAGAGCAAGGCTGCCAAGGAATCTCTTGGTGATGTCATGGATCAGGTGCAGGAAGTAGCCGGTGTGAAATTCTTAGCTGCCAAAGTAGATGGTGTAGATATGAACGGTTTACGCGATCTGGGAGACCAGTTAAAGAATAAGCTGGGTGAGGGCGTGATCCTGTTGGCTTCGGTGACAGACGGAAAAGTCAATCTTGTTGCAATGGCAAGTGATGAGGCTCAGAAAGCAGGGGCTCATGCAGGAAATCTGATCAAGAGTATTGCATCCCTTGTCGGTGGCGGCGGCGGTGGTCGTCCGAACATGGCACAGGCAGGCGGAAAGAATCCGGCTGGCGTGGATGATGCATTAGCAGAAGCTGTGAAAGCGTTAGAAGCGCAGATCAAATAAAGAAAAAGGTGTCAGATACTCACGAACAGTGAGCATTTAATAATCCCACAGTATATCGTTACTCCGATTGTGCTTGTCTACGCTACGCTTCGGTCGGGACAAACCGAGGTCTACCAGACCTCGTGTCCCCCTCGTCAAGAGTGGTTACGCCCCCTCACATTCGTTCGGCGGCATATCGGTGAAACGCATTGGAGTTATTTCATAAGCGTTTCACCTCTCGTACGCACAAAAGTCGTAAGATATACTGTGGGATTACTACATTCACTGGTCGGTTACAGCATCTGACACCTTTTTTTGATCGACGCGTTTCTCGCCCCAGAAGAAGAGGGCGATCG
>JALEJB010000154.1 GCA_022768825.1 Lachnospiraceae bacterium | reverse complement strand
AAGCACAATCGGAGTAATGATATATGATGGGATTTTTAATGCTAATAGGTGGTCAGACACCTGTTGATTATTTTACAGGAAAATATATTTCGCAATAAAGAGGATGGTCAAAATATACATCAGCGGAGTAATCTTTTTCGCTTTTCCACAGCATAAGTTGATGATCACATAAGAGATCACACCGATGGCGATACCCTCTGAGATACTGTACATCAGTGGCATAGCGATCAGGCACAGATAAGCAGGAACTGCCTCTGTCAGATCATCAAACTTGATATCGGCAACTGCGGTTACCATCAAAAAGCCTACAAAGATCAATGCAGGAGCAGTTGCAAATCCCGGAATTGCGGTAAATACCGGAGCAAAGAAGATCGCAAGCAGGAATAAAAATCCGGTTACAACGGAAGCAAGACCGGTTTTTGCGCCTGCACCGACGCCTGCAGAACTCTCAACATAAGTGGTTGTTGTAGAAGTACCAAAGATGGCACCGACGAGTGTTGCAATTGCATCTGCAAGTAAAGCCTGTTTGATGCGTGGAAGCTTTTCATTTTCATCCAGCATCTTAGCTTTGGTTGCGACACCGACCAGTGTGCCGATGGTGTCGAACATATCAACAAACAGGAAAGCAAACAATACAACGATGAAGTTTGCAATGCTGACTCCGGAGAAATCAGCCTTAAATACCTGACCGAAGGTCTCACCGAATTTTGAGAAATCCGTGATGCCAAAGGAAGGATACAGAGAATAAAATCCGGCGTCTGGTGTCACTACATACAGACCGGTAGCCTGTGCCAGCATACCGAGTACCCATGTTGCAACGATACCGATGAGGATGGATGCCTTGATTCCTTTTGCATACAGGATGATCGTGATGAACAGACCGATCAGTGCGAGGATCGCACAGATTCCTTCGGTGTGGAAGTTTGCGCGGAAATTGACATAAGAAACCAGTGTGGAGTCGTTGTTGACAACGATCTTTGCACCCTGCAGACCGATAAAGGCGATGAACAGACCGATACCGGCGCTGACACCTTTCTTTAAGGTGCTTGGGATTGCATTGAAGATTGCCTCACGCACGTTGGTTAAGGACAGGATGATAAAGATCACACCTTCTACGGCTACGGCAGCAAGTGCGACTCTCCAGTCATAGCCCATGCCGATACATACGGTATAAGCGAAGTATGCATTCAGTCCCATACCGGGAGCCAGAGCAAACGGATAGTTTGCCATAAGTGCCATACACATGGTACCAACAAAGGATGCCAGACAGGTTGCGATCAGTCCGGCAGTCGGGTCGATGCCGGCAGCGGCAAGCATACTCGGATTGACTGCAAGGATGTACGCCATTGTCATAAAGGTAGTGATACCTGCAAGGACTTCGGTACGTACAGTCGTGTTGTTTTCTTTCAACTTAAAAAAACGTTCCATTGTGTTACATTCCTTTCTTTTGAGAAAATTTTTGAGGAGGGTTCTATTTTCCCTCGTAGGTGATGACAGAAGCAACATCATATTTTTCCAGTTTCTTGCGGCCCTCTAAACCGGCAAGCTCCATGAGAAAAATAATTTTTGTGACTTCTCCGCCCATACGCTCGATCAGTTCGGCGCTTGCGGCGATGGTGCCGCCGGTAGCGATCAGATCGTCCACGAGAATGACCTTCTGACCGGGCTGGATCGAATCCGCATGCATCTCGATTTCAGCAGAGCCGTATTCCAGCTCATAAGATGCGCTCACCGTTTCACGCGGCAGCTTTCCCTTTTTGCGGATCAGTACAAACGGTTTTTTCAGTGCATAAGCGAGTGGCGCACCGAAGATGAAACCTCTTGATTCTGCTCCTGCGATGACGTCACAAGGGGTATCCCCTATGAGTGCCAGCAGAGAATCGATGGCAAGCTGAAATCCGTCAGCGTCCTGTAAAATACTGGTAATATCCCGAAACATGATGCCCGGTTCCGGGAAATCTGGTATCGTGAGGACGTAGTCCTGAAGCGTTTTCATTTGAATCCTCCTTTCTTTGGTGTAAATATACGCTTCTGATTATACATCAAAAAAGAACAATTGTGAAGGTGTCAGACACCTTCACATTGCAAACCGGTTTTATATATGTTACCATTTTGTTTTATGAGAGATGCAGGAGAAGAGAATGAAGAAAAAACAGGCATTGTTAGTGGTCAGCTTTGGAACAAGCTTTCCGGACAGCAGAAGAAAAGCAATCGACCGATTGGAAGAAGATTTGAGACAACAGTTTCCGGAGCGTGATTTTTTTCACGCATATACAAGCAGTGTGATTCGGAAGCTGATCGAAAAAAACGAACAGATCCATATTCCATCGGTGGAAGAAGTGATGCGGGATATCGCAGGATTCGGCTATGAGGATCTATTGGTTCAGCCGACACATGTCATAGACGGAATTGAAAATCATCAGATGAAGCAGGACATATGCAGATTTCAGGACAAAATTGCCCATATCCGGATCGGTGAGCCGCTTTTGACCGAAGACAGTGATTACAAAGCATGTGTCAAGGCGGTGATGGGGCAATGGACGCCGGAGCCTGAAAAGGACACTGCAATATTTTTTATGGGGCATGGTACTTCTCATGAAAAAAACAGTTGTTATGAGAGATTGAACTGCGCATTTCAGGAACAGGGATATTCCAATGTGTATGTGGGTACTGTGGAGGCACTTCCTGATCTGGAAGAACTGGTTGATCGAATCCGGCCATATCATTACAAGCGGATCATCATGGAACCTTTCATGTTAGTTGCGGGTGATCATGCGTACAACGATATGGCGGGATCCGGCAGCGACAGCTGGAAAAGTGTTCTTGAAAAAGAAGGCTTCGAGGTTGTCGCAAAAATTGCGGGATTGGGAGAATTACAGGCGATCCGGGATATCTATGTGTCCCATGCAAGGCTTGCGAAGGATTTCTGATAGTAACAGGGATGACGTTGAATGAAAAAGATAACTGACTTATATGAAACAGAATATATCATAGACCAATTTGAGGACATTCCGTCGGTGGACGATGTCTGGAAGCAGCTGGGAAAACGACCATTGGAGGATCCGATTTTACAGGAAAAAATCTCTTCGTATTACAGGGATGATCTGAAATGGATCAGGGAGAAGCTGAATCCGAAGGCATGTGTGACCTTGAAAAAACTGGATGCACATTTTTCTTTGCTTTGCAGTCTCCCGGAGGGTGCGGAAGTGATGCTGGTATGCCTGACAATGGGAGATGGATGTGAAGAGCGAAAAGAAGAGTTTTTTCAGCTTGGTGAGCATGTGCATGCACTGGAATTTGACGCGCTTTTGAATGCGTGGCTGTTTTCAATGGATCTGTCTGTGCAGGAGAGACTGCGCACGATCTGCGGACAGTTGCACAGAGGAATCGTAGATCGCTTAGAGGCACCGGAACAAATGCCAATCGAGATGCAGCAGTGGATCGCCAAAGCGATGCCGCCCGAAATGGGGATCAGCTGCAACTCTTCCTATCAGCTGTATCCGGCAAAAAGTCTGACTTATCTGTGTGTGCTGACGGATGATAAAACCGTGTTTCGCGCGCAGCATGACTGCAGGAGATGTAGGAACCGGGATTGTGCGAATCGTGCCGCAGGGGAGATACGTCCGGTGAATGTATTGGTTCAGGATCAGGGCAAAAAGATCAGCGGAGCATCCGGCGACAATCTGCTTACGTTGTTGCTGGCGCATGATTGTCTGATCAATACAAGTTGTGGCGGAATCGGCAAATGCGGAAAGTGCAAGGTGCAGGTATTGTCAGGAAATCTTGCGGTGACGGAAAGTGACCGGAAGTATCTGACAAGCAGGGAGTTGGATGACGGAATTCGTCTGGCCTGTACCGCCATCCTTCAGGAAAACATTCGCATCCGTATTGTGGAAAAGCCGGCAAAGGTGATGAAGGCGGTAGTGGATACTGCGAGCCGTGTACCAAAGCAGATGGATCAGGCAGATATCCAAACAGGTTGCCGTGTTGCGATCGATATCGGTACGACGACAATTGCGGCAAGCCTGTTTGGTACGGTGTCAGATACTGTGTACGCGACGAGTTCTGTCATCAATTCCGGAAGGAAATACGGTGGGGATGTCTTGGCTCGTATGGAAGCATCCTGTCGGGAAAACCGGCGTGAGGAATTGCAGCAATTGATGAAGCAGGATCTGCGACAGGCTATCGACGATCTGCTTAGACAGGTGCAACAGGACAAGTCACGCGTCAAAGAGATTGCGATTGCCGGAAATATGACAATGGTTCACCTGTTCATGGGTTATTCCTGCGAGACTCTGGGTCGGGCACCCTTTCAACCGGTCAACGCAGGGCTGATCACGGAAACCGGAGAAATCCTTGGACTTTCCAAAGATTGCACGGTTACGATCTGTCCGGCAATCAGTGCTTTTGTCGGAGGAGATATCGTAGCGGGCATGCTCGCACTGGATTTTGATAAAAAAGAAAAGGCTGTGTTGATGATTGATTTTGGAACCAATGCCGAGCTGGTGATTGCCGACCATGGCCAGTATTATGTCTCTTCGGCGGCTGCAGGTCCGGCTTTTGAGGGTGGAGGCTTGAGCTGTGGATGCGGAAGCATAGACGGAGCCATCGAGTCAGTGAAGCTGTCTGAAAAAAAACGGCAGTATTCCACCATCGGCAATGGAAGTCCGGTTGGCCTGTGCGGAAGCGGAGCGATCGAGCTTTTAAGCGAACTGCTTCGGATCGGAATCGTGGATGAGACCGGTGAGATGGCAGAGGAATATCAGGAATCAGGCTTTTGCATCTGCAAGGGCAGGCATGGAGAGGAGATCGGTATGAGCCAGTCAGATGTGCGGCAACTTCAGCTGGCCCTGGCTGCGATCCGGGCAGGAGTCGATACCCTGCTTCATACGGCCGGTCTGAGCTATTCGGATATCGAGACTGTTTATCTGGCGGGTGGTTTCGGCACACACTTGTCAACATCCGCAGCGGTTTCCCTGGGCTTGTTTCCAAGTGAGGCAGAAGAAAAAATACAGGCGGTCGGCAACGTCTCATTGCTTGGAGTCAGATGTCTGCTTGCCGAGAAACAGGCAAAGACGCGTATGGAGCAGATGATTGCTCATGCAACCGAGGTAGTGCTGGCTGATGATGAAGGTTTTCAGGAGCGCTTTATGAATGCGATGAATTTC
>JALEJB010000114.1 GCA_022768825.1 Lachnospiraceae bacterium | reverse complement strand
TTTGCATGACATTTTTCTTCTGCGCACCTCTGCAATCCGCCGGAGGCTTCATCTTGGAAGGAGATTGGACTCCCACCAAGACTAATTTGTATTACTCGCCACCTATAGAGGTGGGAGTCTCATCTACTTTCAAGATGAAATGAGCAAACAAATGTTCGTAAAATTTTGAAAAACACTTTACCTTCGCGATTAATATATGCTACAATAGGAAAGATTAGTTAGAAAACGTAGAAAGAGGGGACTTACCAATGGCAAACAGTTATGATGCCAGCAGTATTTCAGTATTAGAAGGATTGGAGGCTGTCAGAAAGCGTCCGGGTATGTATATCGGAAGTGTTTCAAGAAAGGGATTAAACCACCTGATCTATGAGATCGTGGACAATTCCGTGGACGAGCATCTGGCAGGATTTTGCGATACGATCCATGTGACGTTGGAAGCAGACGGTTCCTGTACGGTAGAAGATAATGGTCGCGGTATTCCGGTAGGTATGCATGAAAAAGGGATGTCGGCAGCCAGACTTGTTTTTACTACACTGCATGCGGGGGGCAAATTTGACAACGAGGCATATAAGACAAGCGGTGGATTGCATGGAGTCGGATCTTCTGTAGTCAATGCGCTGTCTACCTATATGGATGTTCAGATCAGCCGTGAGGGTCAGATCCATCATGATCGGTATGAGAGAGGGTATCCGGTACTGGAGCTTGAAAACGGTTTGCTGCCAACGATCGGTAAGACAAGAAAGACCGGAACAAAGATCAACTTTCTGCCGGATCCGGAGATCTTTGAAAAGACCAGATTCAAAGAGGATGATGTCAAAAGCCGTATGCATGAGACTGCATATCTCAATCCGGAGCTGACGATCATTTATGAGGATAAGCGAGGAGAGGAGATCGAGCATATCGAGTATCATGAACCGGAGGGAATCATCGGTTTTGTCCGGGATCTCAATAAAAATATCGAGACGATTCATGATGTGATCTATTTCAAGGGAGAAAGTGAAGGCATTGAAGTAGAAGCTGCGTTCCAGTATACAAACGAATTTCATGAAAATATCCTCGGATTTTGTAATAATATCTACAATGCAGAAGGCGGAACGCATATTACCGGATTTAAGACAGTATTTACAACGGTCATCAACCAGTATGCGAGAGAACTGGGAATCCTGAAGGAAAAAGACGCCAACTTTACCGGAACCGATGTCAGAAACGGTATGACAGCGGTCGTATCGATCAAGCATCCGGACCCGCGTTTTGAGGGACAGACAAAGACCAAATTGGACAATCAGGATGCGGCAAAGATCACAGGTAAGATCACCGGTGATGAGATCCAGTTGTATTTTGATAAAAACTTAGAGACTTTAAAAGCTGTGATTGACTGCGCAGTCAAGGCAGCAAAGATCCGAAAGACCGAGGAGCGTGCCAAGACAAATCTGCTGACCAAGCAGAAGTTCTCGTTTGATTCCAATGGAAAGCTGGCGAACTGCGAATCGAGAGATGCAAGCAAATGTGAGATCTTTATTGTCGAGGGAGATTCTGCGGGCGGTTCTGCGAAGATGGCGAGAAACCGTATGTATCAGGCGATCATGCCGATCCGCGGTAAGATTTTGAATGTGGAGAAAGCATCCATCGATAAGGTGCTTGCCAATGCGGAGATCAAGACGATGATCAATGCCTTCGGCTGCGGATTTTCAGAAGGCTATGGAAATGATTTTGATATCAGTAAGCTGCGATACGACAAGATCATCATTATGGCAGATGCCGATGTGGACGGTGCGCATATTTCCACACTGCTTCTGACCTTGTTCTATCGTTTTATGCCAGAGCTTATTTTTGAAGGTCATGTGTATCTTGCCATGCCTCCGCTTTACAAGGCGATGCCCAAAAAAGGCGAAGAAGAATATCTGTATGATGACGCCGCTCTGGAAAAATATCGAAAGACCCACACGGGAAGCTTCACTTTGCAACGTTATAAGGGACTCGGCGAGATGGATGCCGAACAGCTTTGGGAGACGACACTCAATCCTGAGACACGTCTTTTGAAAAAGGTTGAGATCGAGGACGGACGCATGGCAAGTGATGTCACGGCGATGCTGATGGGTACGGATGTACCGCCCAGAAAGGCTTTTATCTATCAGCATGCAACAGATGCGCAATTAGATATTTAAGCGATAATGAGCGCAAGAGAGTCAACATGCTTGCATGATTGACGAACGACGAATTTGATCATGATATATTCCAATAGGGAGAGTGGAGATAAATGGAAACAGAAGATCGTCTGATACGAACCGAATATTCGGAAATTATGCAGAAAAGCTACATCGATTATGCGATGTCTGTCATTGTAGCCAGGGCACTTCCGGATGTGAGAGATGGATTAAAGCCGGTACAGAGACGTACCTTATATGATATGTATGAGCTGGGCATTCGTTACGACAAACCATATCGTAAGAGTGCGAGAATCGTGGGTGATACCATGGGTAAATATCATCCTCACGGAGATTCTTCGATTTACGAATCGCTGGTTGTGATGGCACAGGATTTCAAGAAAGGAATGCCGCTTGTGGATGGCCACGGTAACTTTGGTTCCATCGAAGGAGACGGGGCTGCTGCGATGCGTTATACGGAGGCCCGCCTGCAGAAGATCACGCAGGAGGCATATCTGGCAGATCTGGATAAAAACGTAGTGGATTTTGTGCCGAATTTTGATGAGACGGAAAAGGAGCCGGAGGTACTTCCGGTGAAGGTTCCGAATATCCTCATCAACGGTGCGGAGGGAATCGCAGTTGGTATGGCGACTTCGATACCGCCTCATAATTTTGCAGAGGTGATCGATGGCGTCAAAGCCTATATGAAGGACCCGGATATCAATACACAGCAGATGATGGAATATATCAAGGGACCGGATTTTCCGACCGGAGGCATTGTCACAAATCAGGATGAGCTGTTAAGTATCTATTCCACCGGTGTCGGCAAGATCAAGGTGCGCGGCAAAGTGGAGATCGAGCAGATGAAGGGTGGAAAAGAAGCCATCGTCATCACAGAGATTCCGTATACGATGATCGGAGCGGGAATCGGTAAATTTCTCAATGATGTGTATGCATTGGTGGAGACAAAGAAGACCAATGATATTGTTGACATCTCCAACCAGTCTTCCAAAGAGGGAATCCGTATTGTCATCGAGCTTCGCAAAGGTGCCGATGCGCAGAATCTGTGTAATCTCTTATACAAGAAGACCAAGCTGGAGGATACCTTTGGCGTGAATATGCTGGCGGTTGCAGACGGCAAACCGGAGACGATGGGACTGGTGCCGATGATCCGTCATCACGTGAATTTCCAGTATGAGCTGGCAACAAGAAAGTATACGACATTATTAGAAAAAGAATTAGAGAAAAAAGAGATTCAGGAAGGTTTGATCCGTGCTTGCGATGTCATCGACCTGATCATTGAGATCCTGCGCGGAAGCAAAAATGTCAAGGATGCAAAAGCATGCCTGACCACAGGCGATACGAGTAATATCAAGTTCAAGCACAAGGAATCCGAAAAAGATGCAAAGCAGCTTTGCTTTACCGAGCGTCAGGCGACAGCGATTCTGGAGATGCGTCTGTACAAATTGATCGGATTGGAGATTGAGGCGTTGTTGAAGGAGCATCAGAGCACCTTAGATGCGATCGCGCAGTATGAGAAGATCTTAGGCTCCCGCGCGGTGATGGCCAAGACGATCATGAAGGAACTGGACGCATATAAAAAGGAATATGCAAGAGAGCGTCGTACCGTGATCGATAATGTGGAGGAGGCTGTTTTTGAGGAACAGAAGATTCCTGAGATGGATGTCGTCTTTTTGATGGATCGGTTTGGTTATGCCAAGACGATCGATGTACCTGCTTATGAGAGGAACCGGGAGGCGGCAGATTCGGAAAACCGATATGTTCTGACCTGCAAAAATACGGATAAGATCTGTATTTTTACAAACACAGGAAACATGCATTTACTAAAGGTGTCAGATATTCCGTTTGGTAAATTCAGAGACAAAGGAAAACCAATTGATAACCTGAGCAATTATGACAGCAGTAATGAGCAGTTTGTATATCTGGATGCAATGGAGCATATCAAGACGCAAAAGCTGATCTTTGGTACAAAGCAGTCGATGTTAAAACTGGTGGACGGTGCCGAGTTTGATGTGGGAAAACGCACGACGGCAGCCACAAAGCTTGCCGAGGATGATGAACTTCTGATCGTAAGTCCGATTGAAGCGGGCGGAAGTCTTGTGATGGAATCCGAAAAATCGGTATTCTTACGCATCTCCATCGATACGGTTCCGGAGAAGAAAAAAGGTGCCATCGGAGTACGCGGTATGCGGCTGATGCCGGGGGATCATCTGGTGGCAATCTATTATCTTGGAACCGAGAGCAATGAGACGCTGTTTGGCGGAAAAGATAAAAATGTAGCGCTGAATCGACTGCATATCTGTAATCGTGATACCAAGGGTGTCAAGCGGTAATCAGTGATTGGAGAAATGAATTGAACAGACAAAACAGTGGAATGGCACATATTGCGAATATTTTATATCCGGTATTTCTCTATTTCCTCATCAGCGAAGGGGCGAGTCTGGTGATGCAGCTTCTGGCTGTTTCCGCAAAAATGGATGCGGTGATGCGACAGGGGATCTGCAGCGCGTGCGGTTTCGCGGCATTGCTCTGGTATCAGAACGGAAAACAAAAAAAGACGATACGTTCCCGCAATTCATGGGTAAAAGACAGAAACATTATTGGAATCGGATGTATCGTGTCGGTGCTGCTGCTTTCAGCCGCAAGCATTGCCATGAACAACCTGATCTCTATGACTGCATTAAAACAGATATCCTCAGGCTATCAGTCGGTCGAGAATGCTTTTTACAGTTCCACACTGTTGTGGGAGATTCTGATTTTATGTCTGTTTGTTCCGGTCGTGGAGGAGATCCTGTATCGTCAGATGGTGTATGAAGCTGTGGCAGAGTGGTTCGGGGATCTGTTTGCAATTGTATTATCCGCCCTTCTTTTTGCATTGTTTCATGGAAATATCGTACAATTTCTGTACGCATTGGTTCTGGGAATCTGTCTCGGATTGGTGCGCGCAAATTTTTCGTCTGTTCTGGTTCCGATCCTTGGACATATCAGTGCAAATCTGATATCGATCCTTCGGGGAACAACGAAAGGATTTACATTTGTGTCATCCGGGAGTAGTATGTATATTCAGGTGACGGGAATTTTGGTTGTGGTCAGTATTCTGATCGTGATATATTTGGGAATTCGTTTGCACCGTATGGGGTAAAAGTATGACTGAAGAAGAAAAGAGTTTGAAGCAAAGAGAAAAAAACAAAAGAGTAAGAAATCGTATTGTCCTGTGGCTGAGCGGAATCATCGGAGTGCTTGTGATTGGCTATTGCGTCGCAGTGTTTTCGCAGATTCCGTTTATTGTCAAATGGAGAACGCTGTATATTGAGACGGCGATGAGTACGACCAGCCACCAGTGGCTTGCGACCGCTTTTATTCCTCACAGCATTATTGATGAGGTCATGCTGCAACGGGAATTTGATATTCAAAAGCAACAGAGCATAGATAGCGGCTGGGAATTGTCGGAGGAAGAACAAACAAAGCGTGATGAGTTGCTGAAGTCTCAGATTGAAAAACAGAACAATGCAAAACTCATTGAGCAAAAGATAGAAGATTTCTATGAACTGTATTGGGAACTGGATTCTCCGTCGGTGCGGTCTTATTTGCAGACGCATACGCATTTGCGGGACGGTGATACGGGAAATATTCTTGTAGAGGATCTGGATGAGGAGCTGGGATTGAAAACAGTTAACGGAGATTCTGTGCTTGTGATCGATTCTGCCAACCATCTGATATTGATCGGGCTTCACACGATGGAATACCATGGAAAGCTGGCAATTGTAAAGGACGAGTCTCAGGTAGTGATGAGTAAATCGGATTATCTCGGTTCCAGAGGAGAGATCATTGATGCCTTTGGAGAAAAAGAGGATGCGATACTGGCCATCAATGCCAGTGGCTTTCGCGATGTGGGTGGTCATGGCGGTGGCGGTCAGGTGCGCGGTTCTATGATCGTTGACGGTGTGGAATATGGTAACCATGCGACGGCAAATGCGTATTGGAGATTTGTCGGTATGAAGTATGACGGCAGATTGTACATCACAAACTACGATCCTTCGCAGGTGAAAGATTACAAATGGTCGGTGGAATTTTTCCCGGCTTTGATCATAGACGGAGAGCAATTGGTAGATGACAGCGGAGGATGGGGAATACAGCCTCGTACATCCATCGGGCAGCAGTCTGACGGTTCTGTGATGATGCTGGTCATTGATGGCAGACAGCCCGGCTACAGTATCGGAGCGACGGTGGGAGAATGTGCGAGAGTGCTGAAATCTTACCGGGCATATCAGGCAGCCGCATTTGACGGTGGAAGCTCGTCGATCATGTGGTACCGCGGCAAACAGATTACGAAGTCTTCCAGTCCATCCGGTTTTGGGCGATATTTACCAAATGCGCTTGTTGTAAAAAGAGCACAGAGAAATTATTCGAGGTAAAAGATTGTGTTGGCAAAAATAATTTTTTATTATGTGATAATCATTAATTTGATCGCATTTATTGTTTATGGTATAGACAAGAGAAAAGCGATGATGCATCAGTGGCGGATACCGGAAGCTACCTTGATGATGCTGGCAGTCATTGGCGGATCAATTGGGGCATGGTTTGGCATGCAGTTTTTTCACCATAAAACAAAGCATCCGAAATTTTATATTGGAGTACCAATGATTATGATCGTGCAATTTGCGTTGCTTGTTGTGGCATATTGCAATTTGCGTTAAATTCACAGCAAGAACACGAAGACATTCGGAAAACTGCGCGTTTTGGTGATGTTGAGGTGAAAATCTGTTGGACGAAATTTCGGAGAGGGGTGAGAAAAAATGGAAGAAATGAAAGAAATGAACACGAAAACAGGTATTACAGGAAGCACACTCAAAATCATTGCAATGGTGTGTATGCTGATCGACCATATTGGAGCGGTGATATTGGAACGGTATTTGTATGCAAATGGTTTGTCATATAAAACTATGCAGATGATGGTTGAAGGCGGATTTGGTAATTTGCAGAAAGTGGTGATAGCTGATCTGATTCTTCGTCTGATCGGACGTCTTGCATTTCCGATTTTTTGTTTCTTATTGGTGGAAGGTTTTTATTACACAAGCAACAGAGCAAAATATGTACTCAGACTGTTCCTATTTGCATTGATTTCAGAAGTGCCCTTTGATTTTGCTTTTAAAAATTCATGGTTGGAATTCCGCTATCAGAATGTATTTTTTACACTGACGATCGGGTTGCTCACAATTTGGGGAATTGATGAAATTCAGAAACGTATCTGTGAACGGTCGGAGGATCAAAAGAAGCACGCCATGAGTTGTTCCCTGATCCGACTCCTTGGTATCATCATCGGAGGTGTTGTTGCTGCAATGTTGTCGACGGATTATGCGTGGGTAGGAGTTGCCACAATTGGCTTGATGTATATCTTTCGTGAAAAGTCAAAGAATTGGGAGATGGGAATGGGCTGTTTGATGCTGCTTGCTTCCAGTCCGCTTGAGGTGTCTTCTTTTATCAATCTTGCACTGGTTGGACACTATAACGGGCAAAGAGGATTGCGTCTCAAATATGTCTTCTATGCGTTTTTTCCACTACACTTATTGATACTTGGACTGATCTGTCGCTTGATAGGAGTGTAGCAGGCATACGCATGAATGCGCAGTCGAAAATGTCAGACAAGCTTGTGCGCATTATGCAGCAAGAATGCAGAGGCGTTCCTGAATACGAAGGTTACTCATGCTGAAAGCTTTCTGCGCTCCATAAAGGTTTCACGTGTTGCGCAAATCTTGTCTGCGATACACACGATCCAGGCCTCTTTTGAAAGTGGAAGGCATGTCAGCGTGAGC
Organism: Lachnospiraceae bacterium; assembly: GCA_022768825.1. Taxonomy (GTDB): domain Bacteria; phylum Bacillota; class Clostridia; order Lachnospirales; family Lachnospiraceae; genus W0P33-017. Next base: position 11,713 of record JALEJB010000114.1, on the reverse strand, counting down.
GGCCACATATGACTCTTGATAATATTTTGTTCTTTTATGTTCAGACAGAAATCACGATTGGCATTCTTAAGAGCCTTGCCGGGATGGAAGAAACCGTGAAGATAGCCATGTGGTTTATGCCAGTCATATAAGTAGTAATCGTGAAGCATCGCGCCGCGAAGGAGGGTGGCTTCATCTACAGAAAGTGGAATACGTCTGCTTAGAAAATAGCTCATCTTAGTGACATCCATACAATGATCGTAGGTCGATTTTGTACCATGAGAGATAAAGGATTTCATCTGAGCGATGCGCTCGTCATCACTCAGTACGCGGATTTGATTGTTGAAATGAATTTCCTCTTGTCTGGTCAGTTTCATTGATTATTCCTTTCTGTTCGGAAGTGACGGCAGGATATTTTTTAAGCGGTTTGCAAGCTGGTTTTTTTTGCGATGTGTACCAAAGCTTTTTACTGTACGCATGATTCGGCTCTCACGGATAGAAAACTGGCCGTTGTACTTTTTGATACTTTCCGCAAGCTGCTGTTCATACGCATCTTTTTTGTCCAAAACATTTTGAAACGATGTCTCCATTCGTGTGTTTAACTCATTTTCCATTGCTTCCAGACGGGGCACGAGGGCAGTCAGCGTCGAAACAGTAAGTGCCAGATCTGCACCTAATACCCCCATTAAAAAAAGTGCGATCGGATCTGAGACGATATCCGGAATATGACCGGAAAGCCGCATCACTACAGGCAGGACAAATCGATAGATCAACACACCCAGTACACCAAAACCGAGGGAAGCCGGCAGGCAGATGCGGCCATTGATGTTGAGAGGGATATTGCTGTAGTCCCACCAGATTGCATGGAATATTTTTTCTAAAAGAAAAGAAGTTGCATATTCAAGGATTGCGCTGCCGATCATGCTGATCAAAAAGACTTCCCAAAGTGGAAGCGGTTCGTCTGTACGGAACAGTAAACCAAAGAGGGCGATCACACTGACAGCGCCAACACCATAGATTGGACATATTGGACCGAAGAGAAAACCACGGTTTTCCCAGTGTCCATTTTTTATTGTGCAAAAAATACACTCATAAATCCAGCCGAAAAGGCTGAAAATCATAAACCATAAAAAGAGTAAACTGATCGACATAGAATTTTATTCCCCATAATCATTTGTAGGATTTGTTTTATAACAATAAGATAATGTCATAGTTCACAAAAAAAGTCAATCTAACAGCTAAAAGATAATTGCTTTTTGATTATTTTCAACAAAAATTTTATTTTCGGAAACGTTTCCGAAAATGTTGTTGATATTTTTAAACAGTAGATATAAAATAGAGATAATTACATTTAAGGTTTTATTTCATTCTAACAATACGACTTTGGGGGAGCGTATCGTATGGACACATTTTATAGTCAGGGAATGTTAGATCTGTTTGATATGCAGAAAACATTCATAAGTGAAAAGAAATCGAAATTTATCATTGTAAAACATTTTAATACGGCGGGCTTACAGGAGGATACGTTTGCGTTATTAGAGCAGGAATATCCTGCGTATCACTGTCACTATACCAGTATGGATGGTTCGGAAATGATTGGGGCTTACGAACCGTTTATTTCTGCGCTTCAAGCGGTGGTAGGTCACGATTTAGAAGAAACGATAGAGGAGATCGTGAGCAAAATAGACATCTATCCATTGCTTAAGCCACTGTTTATCTCGATGCTAGAGGGACGGAAGCTGCGCCGAAACGAGCGCATATTATTGGATGAGGCTGATTATGAGAGAGAACAGCTGGATGATGCTTTTTTACAGCTGTTTGAATACATCTGCAAACGGAAAACGATGATCATTGTCATCAATAATCTGAATCTTGTTTCCTTTTCAACAATTACATTGTTGAAAAAGTTATTGGAAAAGGGAAATGAGAATCTTTATTTATTTGCTGCATACAATGAGATGTTTACGATTCCGCCTTATAAGGCAAATGTGTGGGAGAACTTTGTGGATCTGCTGGAAGAGGGTAATTATCTGGTGGATGGCGGAACCGGACTGCAGGAATATGATATCGAGCAGCGTCATCATTTTCATTATCAGAATGAAAAGCAAAGTAATTATATCAAACAGCTTTATGAGATGTATCTCCTGCTTGATTTCAATCAGGCTCAATATTATGCATCTTTATTATTCCGGAAAATGGAATTGGAAGAAATAAAAATCAGCAAAGAGGCAGCTTTTAATTTTTACCTTGTATTTTCGATTATTTATATACATACGGATTTGTCGCAGGCACTTTTCTTTTGTGAAAAGGCACAGTTTATTTTGCCTGAGGATGTACAGTCGAAGTTTGATTTTTATATGAATTATGCCAGGGCGTTGATGTATTCGAACAACAAGGTCCGGGCATTACAAATTGCAAAAATGTGTGCGAAGTATGCGAAGGAGCTGGATGAGGATTGTAGGATTCTTGCGCAGTTGATCGAAAAAATGATCCATATGTCAGGCTGGCACAATGTGTTTTTTGTTGAGCAGGATATCGATACACCACCGGAGTTTATGCAGGCATTGGCAGATCATGGATATCTGAATCATCTGGCTTATATTTATATTTTTGCCCATGACAATGATGTAGAAGAATTGCGCAAATACAGTCTGGATAACGAAAAGGGGCTGATGTCTTTTCAGAATGGTATTGAGCTTGCAAAGGTGTTGAAAAATGAGTTTCTGTTGAAAAAAGCATATCGCAAAAATATTATGCTTGCTTCATCAAATGGGTTGTTTCATATTGCAGATCACTATTATTACCTTTCAATGGAACTGCTCAGAGACAGTGACCCGCGCAATCTGGCAGACGTATACAATGGTTTGGGATACAATTGCTGTGCAACGGAAAAATATGAGGAAGCGAACTGGTATTATAATAAGGCCATTCAGCTTTTCTATCAGGCAGGCGCAATGGATTATGTGGGAGAGACACTGTATAATATGGCAATGAATTGTATTCTTGCCGGTTATTTTGACGTGGCAAATCAGTATCTTTTGACGGCTATGTGGATCATACGCATCCTGCATATGAATGACCTTCGTGTATGCAATATTTCGAAAATATATGGTTTGCTTGCGCTGTGCAGTTTTCATCTTGGATTGTATTATAATGCGCGTGTTCAGCTTGAAAATATGAATCAGTTCCTGATGCATATTATGGATAAGCAGGAAGACGCTATCAGAAAAAATAAACCACAGGGGCACTATGCATGGGATGATGATTTCTTTTTGTATTATTATGTGAATGGTATGCTTGCCGGTGAGGTGGATCATGATCTGAAAAAAGCTCGTGATTATATGGATAAGGCAAGTGTTTTTGAGGAACATTCAGTGGGAAATCAATTCTTTAGCAAGACGCAGTTTAAGATCAGTTATGCCAAGCTTTTGATGCAGATGGGCTTGGAGGATGAAGCAAAGGAGCAACTGCAGGAGGGAATTGATTATGCGCTTTCGCACAATGCGTTTGAACAAAAGCATCGAATAGAAGGAATCTTGTATCATGTGCCGTTTGAACAGAAACATGATGGGGTTGATAAGCTTCATGGCGTGAGCCTGAATGAGATCAAGCATACGACCAAGCAGGTTGCGCTTCAGAAGGATTATGAGGAACTCTGCAGAAAACAGACATTTATCTCTATTTGGCAGAAAATGATCGAGACGACGGGAAAAACAATTACCGATCTGGTAGATACCGCGTTGAACTCATTTATGAGCAATTACAACATGGATGAGTGCAGCTACATTCGTATCAGGAAGGGAAAACCGGAGGTTCTTTTTACAACAGAAAAGAACCGCATGACCGATGATAATATTGCGACAATTATCGAATACTTTACGACGCATCGTGCCGGTTTTGTGACGTCGAAACTCCGAAAGGACCACCTGGAGTTTTCGAGAGTATTAAATATTTTCTCAATGTCGGAAGTATGTTCGATGGTCTGCCTACCATATTATGATGAAGAACAGCTTGTCGGAGTGTTTATCACCTACATTTTGATGAAGGACAACTGGAGCGCTCCGAAGACCAAGTATATGCTGGATGAGTCGGATCACGAATTTTTCAATCTGCTGATGCAGCAGCTGCAGAATGCGGTTGAAAAGCTGGAGCAGGAGGAGCAGATCCGCAAGATCAATCATTCATTGGAACAGGCTGCAGTTACCGATTATCTGACCGGTATGAATAACCGTGAAGGCTTTTTTGCGAAAGTTCGTGAGTGGACAAAAGGAAGTGATGTAAAAGATATGACATTCCTTTATATCGATTTAGATAATTTTAAGTTCTATAACGATACGTTTGGTCACGATATTGGAGATCTCATCTTAAAGCAGGTGGCGGAGCTGATTATTCATAATGCAAAGAATGAAGGGGTGGCATCCCGTTTCGGTGGCGATGAGTTTGTGATCCTTTTGCCGTATGTGGATGAGAAGCGTGCCATGAGGCTTGGTAATAAGATTCTATCTGAGTTGATTGCCAAGAAAGGATATGCCAATGAGATTGAGGCTGCCGGTGTCGATGATGTAAATATTCCAAAGGAGAAGCTTTTGTCTTGTTCGATTGGTATTGCGGCTTTGAAGGATGCCTGTGCGCCGGAGCAGATTTCGACTGCCATCAAGCATGCGGATGAAGTGCTGTATTCGATCAAGCATTCCACCAAAGGGGCGGTCAAATACTGGCAGGTGGAAGAACCTGACCTTGTTTAACTTCAAATGTTATTTGTATGATAGCAGTACGGTTACCGGCAATCGACATACCGGCCTTGCTTGATTGCAGCTGGTGTCTCGCTGTTCCTATAGCCCATGCTCGATGTGACCTTCGTTCACATAGCATGGGCTACACTTTTGTCTAAATACGTTAGGTTGTGGATGCGCTCGCACTGGCGCTGCAAAGGCGCAAGTCGGCATGTTGGTTGCCGGTAACCTTACACTTATCATTCCACCAATATTGGACTATTAGGCATAGCCTATATTCTGCAACGTTGATACGAATGTATTCACAACAGAAGACTATACGAAAGCGAACGGTCGTAGCTGGATAATGCACTTGCGCCTTTGCAGTGCCAGTGCGAGCGCATCGAAAGATGATGGGTATTCGAAAACGTGTACACCATGCTATGTGAGCGAAGGTCACATTGAGCATGGTGTATAGGGACAGCGAGGCACAAACTGCAACGAAGCAAGTGTATCGTTCAGCTAAGACCGGACCGGAGAAACGGTTGAATATTAAAAATGAATAATGCACTAAAAAATATTTCATAAATTCAAGAAAAACACATTAAAAACATAAAAATCTGAAGGAAATCTCTATGCACAATTCAAACACAATTCAAAAAACACCCAAAATCACCACTTAATATTATTAGGAATTTCTTCCAAACACCACTTTAAATTGTTTGATATAGAAAAAAATTCAGGAAAAAGCATTAGAATTATCAGAAAATAATAAAATTAAAAATAAATATAAAAACAATCAGAATATTCAGACAATATAGCGTATAGACAGACAAGAGAAAGAGGTTTATATTATTAACAGATTGTATTTCACAAAGAACGAAGAAAGGAACAGCAAGCTATGAGAGAACACGTAGTAGATGAAACAAAAACAGTCGCACGTGGCATGTATGACCCGGCATTTGAGCATGATAACTGCGGTATCGGCGCAGTTGTAGATGTAAACGGAAGAAAAAGTCATGCAACCGTCGAGCAGGCATTGAAAATTGTAGAGAACCTAAAGCATAGGGCAGGAAAAGATGCGGAAGGAAAAACTGGAGACGGTGTCGGAATCCTCCTTCAGGTATCACATAAATTTTTTACCAAGGCATGTAAGCCGCTGGGCATTGAATTAGGAGGAGAAAGAGATTTCGGTGTCGGAATGTTCTTCTTCCCACAGGATGAACTGCAGAGAAATCAGGCAAAGAAAATGTTCGAGGTCATCGTGGCAAAAGAAGGCCTGGAATTACTTGGCTGGAGAAAGGTGCCGGTACAGGAAAGCGTACTGGGACAGAAAGCAAAAGATTGTATGCCGTATATCGAGCAGGCATTTATCAAGAGACCGAAACATGTAGAAAAGGGTCTGGACTTCGATCGTATGCTTTATGTCGTCAGACGCGTGTTTGAACAGAGTAATGAAGACAGCTATGTGGCATCACTTTCAAGCAGAACCATCGTATATAAAGGAATGTTTCTCGTAGATCAGCTGCGATTATTCTTCGATGATCTGCAGGATAAAGATTACGAATCAGCAATCGCAACCGTCCATTCCAGATTCAGTACCAATACCAATCCGAGCTGGGAGAGAGCACATCCAAACCGTTTTATCGTACATAACGGAGAGATCAACACCATTCGCGGAAATGCGGATAAGATGCTTGCCCGTGAGGAGACCATGACATCAGGAAAGCTGCATGACCAGCTAACCAAGGTGCTTCCGGTTGTCAATACCGAAGGTTCAGACTCCGCTATGACAGATAACACCCTGGAGTTCCTTGTTATGAACGGGATGCCGCTGCCGCTGGCAGTCATGATCATGATTCCGGAGCCGTGGGCAAACAATCATCTGATGAGCCAGAAGAAAAAAGACTTTTATCAGTATTATGCCACAATGATGGAGCCATGGGATGGCCCGGCATCCATGATCTTCTCCGACGGAGATATGATGGGAGCCGTACTGGACCGTAACGGACTGCGTCCATCCAGATATTATCTATTAGACAACGGACAGCTGATCCTTTCTTCCGAGGTTGGAGTATTAGACATTGATCCGACACATGTTGTCGCAAAAGATCGACTTCGTCCGGGAAAAATGCTTCTGGTAGATACCGTAGAGGGCAAGATCATCGATGATGAAGAATTAAAAGATTACTACGCAAGCCGTCAGCCGTACGGAGAGTGGTTAGACCGCTATCTGGTAGAGCTGCACGATCTTCGCATTCCGAACGAACGCGTGCCGGAATATGATTTTGAAGAACGCCAGCGTATGATGAAAGCATTTGGATATTCCTATGAGTCATTGAAGGAAGTCATTCTTCCGATGGCAAAAAACGGAGGCGAATCAACCTCTGCCATGGGTACGGACATTCCGCTTGCCGTATTGGATAAGAAATACCAGCCACTGTTCAATTATTTCAAACAGTTATTTGCGCAGGTAACCAACCCGCCAATCGATTCTATCCGTGAGAAAATTGTCACCTCGACAACCACTTATATCGGAGAAGACGGAAATCTGTTGCTGGAAAAACCGGAAAACTGCCATGTGATCAAGGTCAACAATCCGATTCTGACCAATACCGATCTGATGAAGATCAAATCCATGAATAAAGACGGCTTCCATGTAAGCGTGATTCCGATTACCTATTATAAAAATACAAGCCTTGAGAAAGCGATCGATCGTCTTTTTGTAGAAGCAGACAGAGCTTATCGGGACGGAGCAAATATACTGATCCTGTCCGACCGCGGAGTCGATGAGAATCACGTAGCGATTCCTTCCCTGCTGGCAGTTGCGGCATTGCATGAGCATTTGGTTGTCACGAAGAAGAGAACCGCATTAGCAATTATCCTGGAGAGTGGTGAACCGCATGAGGTACATCATTTTGCCACATTGCTCGGTTACGGTGCATGTGCGGTCAATCCGTATCTGGCACAGGAGACAGTCAAGAAGCTGGTTGACGAGCATATGCTTGACAAAGATTACTATGCAGCGATCGAAGACTATAACCATGCAGTGATCGACGGTATCGTAAAGATCGCTGCCAAGATGGGTATTTCCACGATCCAGTCTTATCAGGGATCAAAGATCTTTGAGGCGATCGGAATCGACAAGTCAGTCATTGATAAATATTTTACCAATACGGTCAGCCGTATCGGCGGAATCACATTAAAAGATATCGAGGATCAGGTCAATTACCTGCATTCGGAAGCATACGATCCGTTAGGATTGGAAAACGATCTCACCTTAGACAGTGAGGGTGCACATTCCATGAGAAGCGGAGCGGAGGAACACTTGTATAATCCGTTGACGATCCATCTTCTGCAGGAGTCTACCAAACGCGGCGATTATGAGATGTTCAAGGAATATGAAAAAGCAGTCAACGAGCTGGAAAACCGCAACTATATCCGCGGAATGTTAGATTTCAATTATCCGAAAAAGGGTGTGCCGATCGACGAAGTTGAAAGTGTTGACTCCATCGTGACCCGATTTAAAACAGGTGCGATGAGCTATGGTTCGATCTCACAGGAAGCACATGAGACACTTGCAATTGCCATGAATATCCTGCATGGTAAATCAAATACCGGTGAAGGTGGAGAGAGCTTAGACCGTCTGACCATCGGACCGGATGGACGCAACCGCTGCTCTGCGATCAAACAGGTGGCATCCGGACGTTTTGGTGTGACCAGCAGATACTTGGTATCCGCACAGGAGATCCAGATCAAGATGGCACAGGGAGCAAAACCGGGAGAAGGCGGACATCTGCCGGGAGCAAAGGTGTATCCTTGGATTGCAAAAACCAGACATTCCACACCGGGTGTATCACTGATCTCACCGCCACCTCATCATGATATTTATTCGATTGAGGACCTGGAGCAGTTGATCTACGATTTGAAGAACTCTAATAATAAAGCAAGAATCTCAGTCAAACTGGTTTCCGAAGCAGGTGTGGGAACGGTTGCGGCCGGTGTCGCAAAAGCCGGAGCACAGGTCATCCTGATCTCAGGATATGACGGAGGAACCGGAGCAGCACCGCGAAGCTCCATCCACAATGCAGGTCTTCCTTGGGAGCTTGGTCTGGCAGAGACACATCAGACACTGATCATGAACGGTCTTCGTGAGAAGGTGCGTGTGGAGACAGACGGAAAATTGATGAGCGGTCGTGATGTGGCAATTGCAGCAGCGCTGGGAGCAGAGGAATTCGGATTTGCAACCGCACCGCTTGTAACAATGGGATGTATCATGATGCGTGTCTGCAACCTGGATACCTGTCCGGCAGGTGTGGCAACCCAGAATCCGGAGCTTCGCAAACGCTTTGCGGGAAAACCGGAATACGTTGTAAACTTTATGCGTTTTATCGCACAGGATCTGCGTGAATATATGGCAAAACTTGGCGTGCGTTCCATCGATGAGTTAGTCGGCAGAAGCGACCTGCTTCGTGTGCGTGATGATTTAAACGAGCAACAGAAAAAAGTAGATTTAAGCAATATTTTAAATAATCCGTTTATCGGATCCGGTGAAAAATTTATCTTCAATCCAAAGAAGGTCTATGACTTTGAATTAGAGAAGACCAAGGATGAAACGGTTCTTCTCAAACAGATGAAATCAGCACTGGAGACAAAAACCAAGCGTGCGATCGAGCTGGATGTCACCAATACGGACCGTGCATTTGGAACGATTTTCGGATCGGAGATCACCAGAAGATATGGCGACGATGCGCTTGAGGATGATACCTTTGTTGTCAAATGTAACGGAGCTGGAGGACAGAGCTTTGGTGCATTCATCCCGAAAGGACTGACTCTGGAACTGGTCGGAGACAGCAACGATTACTTCGGAAAAGGCTTATCCGGCGGAAAACTGATCGTATATCCACCGGCAGGTGTCACTTATAAGAAGGATGAAAATATCATCGTCGGAAACGTGGCGCTCTACGGCGCAACCAGCGGAAAAGCATTTATCAATGGTGTTGCCGGGGAACGTTTCTGTGTCAGAAATTCCGGTGCCATCGCAGTTGTGGAAGGTGTCGGCGATCACGGTTGTGAGTATATGACCGGTGGACGTGTGGTTGTCCTTGGAAAAACCGGCAAAAACTTTGCGGCAGGAATGAGTGGCGGTATCGCTTACGTATTAGATGAAGACAGCGATCTGTATACCAGAACAAACAAGGAGATGGTATTTACAGAGGAACTGACCAATAAATATGACGTTTTGGAATTGAAGGAGCTCATCAAAGAGCATGTGGCACAGACCAATTCGGAAAAAGGAAAAGAGATCCTTGATCATTTTGCAGAGTATCTGCCGAAATTCAAGAAGATCATTCCGTATGACTATAACCGTATGATGATGGCAATCGTGCAGATGGAAGAAAAAGGATTGAGCTCTGAGCAGGCACAGATTGAGGCATTTTACGCAAACGCAAAGAAAGCTTGAGAAAGGGGAATGAATAATGGGAAAGCCAACCGGATTTTTAGATTACGAAAGAAAAACAAGTACGGCAATCGAGCCGAAAGAAAGAATTAAAAACTTCCATGAATTTCATACCCCGCTTTCTTTGGAAGAACAGCGCATACAGGGCAGCCGATGCATGTCCTGTGGAGTGCCGTTTTGCCAGGCGGGAATGACGATCATGGGTATGACGAGCGGATGTCCGCTGCACAACCTCATTCCGGAGTGGAATGATCTGGTCTATACAGGCAACTGGGAGCAGGCATATAAGCGTCTGAAAAAGACCAACAACTTCCCGGAGTTTACAAGCCGTGTCTGCCCGGCACTTTGCGAGGCAGCATGTACCTGCGGACATTATGGAGAGGCTGTCACTACCAAGGAAAACGAGCACGGAATCATCGAATATGCATACGAGCATGGTTATGCCGATCCGAAACCGCCAAAGGTACGTACCGGCAAAAAGATCGCCATCATCGGTTCCGGACCTGCGGGACTTGCAGCAGCCGATCAGCTCAACAAGCGTGGACATGAGGTACATGTCTATGAGAGAGAGGATCGCATCGGCGGACTGTTGATGTACGGTATTCCGAATATGAAACTGGAAAAAGAAGTCATCGACCGCAAGGTAAAGATCATGGAGGCAGAGGGCGTACAGTTCTTTACCAATAGGAATGTGGGCAAAGATGTCAAAGCAGCGAAGCTGCTCAAGGATTATGACCGTGTGATCTTGGCCTGCGGCGCAAAGAATCCGAGGGACATCAAGGTGGCAGGAAGAGATGCAAAGGGAATCTATTTTGCTGTAGATTTTCTCACCGGTGTCACCAAGAGTCTGTTGAATTCGGATCTTGCGGATAAAAATTATGTGGATGTCAAGAATAAGCATGTGGTCATCATCGGTGGCGGTGATACCGGAAATGACTGTGTCGGCAGCAGTATCCGTCTGGGAGCAGCCAGCGTGACACAGCTTGAGATGATGCCGAAAGCACCGGATACGAGAGCTGAAAACAATCCGTGGCCGCAGTGGCCAAAGGTCTGCAAGACAGACTACGGTCAGGAAGAGGCAATCGCAGTGTTCGGCCATGACCCGCGTATTTATGAGACAACCGTCAAAGAGTTTGTCAAGGATAAAAACGGCTGCGTGAAAGAAATCGTGACCGTAAAGCTGGAGAGCAAAAAAGACGAAAACGGACGCTTGGCCATGGTGGAGGTTGCCGGAAGTGAAGCACGTCTGAAGGCAGACGTGGTACTGATCGCGGCAGGATTTTTAGGCAATGAGGCATATGTTGCCAATGCATTTGGTGTGAAATTAAATGAGCGCACCAATGTTGCCACGGATGCGGGCAAATACAAAACAACCGTTGACAGAGTCTATACCGCAGGCGATATGCACCGCGGACAGTCGCTGGTTGTATGGGCGATCCGTGAAGGACGCGAGGTGGCAAGAGAAGTGGATGAGAGCCTGATGGGATACTCTTATCTGTCGATTCAGTAAATGAACAAGCAAACGAGAAAGTGTGCACTGCACACTTTTTTGTTTGCTTTT
>JALEJB010000100.1 GCA_022768825.1 Lachnospiraceae bacterium | reverse complement strand
TGTTTCAAAAGCAACGTGTCACAACCGTCCGCACAACTCAGACATTCTTCGACCTCATACACATCCACCAGCTCCCGCGGCAATAGCTCCTCGTAGCCTTCCCCATAAAAGTTATAGAATGCCTCGTACGTTTCCACTTTTCTCCTCCCAATCCTTCTTTTTTATTTCTCAAATTGCTCAATCACACAAGCATGGGTTTTCGTCTTTTTATCTTGAAAGTAGATAAGACTCCCACCTCTATAGGTGGCGAGTAAAGCAAATTCGTCTTGGTGGGAGTCCAATCTCCTTCCAAGATAAACACCCATTCTACACCTCCGTCACAAAACGCATGTACAAAAGAAAAACTGCCATACCAATCCTTTTGATTAGTATAGCAGTTTTCTACTTAGAATAAAACCATTATTTCAGGCGGCCTATTTTCTTGTCTGAAAAGAAGCTTATTTCTTTACCGTCACTGTTACCTTCACGGTCTTGCCATTTGCCTTCACAGAGATGGTTGCCTTTCCGGCTTTCTTACCGGTAACAGTACCTTTGGCATCTACGGTAGCTACCTTCTTGTTGGAAGATGTGTAAGTAATCTTGGTTGCCGGCGTAGCGGTTGCGGAAATCTTTACTTTCTTTCCAACCTTGACAGTCGCTTTGGTAGATTTTACTGTTAATACTTTATTGTCTGTGATCGTTGCGAGCTTTAACTCTTTGACATCCTTATCCCAGTTATTCTTGGGTGCGATCACACAGTTGCCGTCTGCACTCTTGGCAGAAGTGAAGTCCTTCTTTGCAAGGACCGTTCCATCTGCCTTTGCAATCTGAATATCATCCACATAGACCGCACTGTTCTTTGCGGTAATGTAGATTCCCTTAACACTGATTGAAAAATCGACAGCTACCTTCTGAGCTTTTGTTACATCACTCTGTGCATCCTCTGTATGAAGCGATCCATTTTTCGCTTTGTAGGTGATCACATAGAAATCTCCGGTTTTCTTTACCGTCGCATAATCAACCGGAACGTCTTTCTGCTGTGCGTCATCCCATGTGGTCAGAGACGCATCTTCATGGATCTCCACACTCGGGAGCTCCGACCAGCCTGCGTCTTTCCACTCTTCCTCTGACGCATCACTAAAGTTCAGACTACTGCCAATATTGACAGTAGATTCCTTTTTCATAAAGGATACCGGAATATAAAGCTTATAGCTTACGGTATAACTCTCCGAATAAGAAGACAGTTCACCCAAAGCCCACAGACTGGCATCTGTTTTTGAAGTACTTTCCCAGTCATCCTCCTCTGCCCAGCCGGTGTTGGTAAAATTCACCGGAATCTCAACGACCTTATTTTTCGTTGCAGCTGAAACCTCGGTTACCGGTGCAAGAAGGCTGAGTGCCATCGCTCCTGCAACAAACAGATTCATCCCGCGTTTTACAATTTTGTTCATAAAATTCTCCTTTCTTTTGACACTGTCTGCCATTTGTTACATTTTAGCAGATTCAGTCTCACTTGTGGTACGCAGGATGCGGACTTTTGCTTGAACATCTTTCCTCAAAGACTCTGCATCATATGCTTCTATATTCATAAATATCACCGCAATTCCTATGTACACATCACCCACTATTACCTTCGCAAAATGAACATAACATTATCTTTGTCTTTCACATAATGATTATCATAAACCTTTTAAAACTACATATACTATTATTGCAGATTTAGCCAAAATACTGCTTGCATTTAGCAGATAGCAATGGTATCATATCTGTTAGTGATCAGGTTGCAGAAACTTGCGATGCCTGCGACCGGAAGGAAGACCTGCGGGCCTTCCTTTTTTTGTACAAAATATATGGAGAAAAATATGCCAAAGAAAGCAATTAAACCTTTTATTACATACTCTGATCAGTTAAATGTTCTGACTCAGAAAAAACAACTTAATATTTCTGATTTGTCATATGCAGAGGGAAAGTTGCATGATATTGGCTACTACTCCTTAATCGATGGATACAAAGATATATTCTACAATCCAATGACAAGAACATACGAGGAAGGTACAAATTTTACGGATATTGTTGCATTATATGAATTTGATGAAAATCTCCGTTCTCTTGTATTTAAATACATTTGTCATGTCGAACAAAAAATCCGCTCATTGATTTCTTATTCCTTCTGTGAAGCTTTTTCTGAAAATCAGTCAGCATACTTAAGTCCTACCAACTACAATATTTCCAAGAAAAACAGTCGTGATATTTCTAAACTGATATCTATATTGACATACGAAGCCAATCAGAACACTGAACATAGTTATGTAGTATATCAGAGAAACACATATGGTAATGTTCCATTATGGGTAATCATGAAAACTCTTACTCTTGGTCAAACTTCAAAAATGTATTCCTTTATGCTCCCAAGTATAAAATCCAAGGTTAGCGTACATTATGGCAATATTACAGAAAAAGAATTAATCCAGTATCTAAAGGTGCTTACCATTTTTCGTAATATATGTGCACATAACGAGCGTCTATTTTCGTTTAAAACCAGATTCGAAATTCCTGACACTGCACTGCATAAGAAAATGGGAATACCACAAAAAGGAACACAGTATCTTTATGGTAAGCATGATATGTTTGCATTGCTCATAGCTTTTCGATACCTACTGGATAAAGAAGATTTTAAATCGCTAAAGAAAGAATTAACCAAGCTGTTTAATACTTTTTCAACTGCCACATTGGCAACACAAAAAAGCAAATTACTTCATGCAATGCATTTCCCTCCTAATTGGGCAAATATTACTCGGTATAAATTATAATATATAAGGAGCTGTCGCATACTTAGTGCGACAGCTCCACTTAAAAACTAATAATTTGTTCAGATATAAATGATCTGAAATCCGGGTTCGCCATACTCCGCGATCAGTTCTTCCATCCGGTACTGTTCGCTGGCGCTCATCTCCACGGTCACAAGATTTGGCATCTGAAACAGCGGCGACAGATCATCGATCATACAACCTTCCATATTCAGTAATGCAATATCCTCCCGCCCTTTCAGTGCCGAGATGTCCCGTATATCCGAATTGGAAATATACAGTGTTCCAATATAGGCAACATCCCGGATACAATCAAGATTCTTCTGTCCAGCATACCCAATCGCCAGCGCATCGATATGCATCCCCGGTAGATACTTCCATGCGTCCGAATTATTTTTAATTCCAAGAAACTCATATCTTTGAAATTCCCCCACCGGACTGCCATCATAGCTTCCGGTATTTTCAAGACTCAGTGATCGGATCGCCGTCCATGTACGGACAGCCTCAATTCCCTCCAGCGTCCCATTATCAAGGAAATCAACCTCCAATAATGTTTCTTTGCCCTCAAGCGGCGAGAGATCCGAAATATTATTACATGCCAGATCGATCCGCTGCAGCTCATCCAGTTCCTTCATCGGGGATAAATCAGCGATCTGCTCCGCTTCGATATACGCGATCTTCAGATTTGGCATATGAGACAGATCTGACAGATCTGTAATAGGGCCGCGAATCCGGGTATCCGTCCCAAACCACACACTGCGCACCTCATAGAATTCATCCATGGAAGCGCAAGCCGTATCCGACTGTATGTAGAGTTCTTCTACCTGTGCCAGATCATCCATCGTCAGTGCTCCATCCGGTCGATCCAGCACAAGCCGCACCGCTTCCTCGATCAACGGCTCCTGAAATTTCACAGATCTGGCATGGAGCAGTGTCCGGTACGAGAGTGCGCCGGCCGTCACACATACTGCCAGTACCGATGCCAAAACTGCTGCCCATCTGGTCTTTTTCCTTCTGCGTGCAATGGATTCCCTTGTCGTCCGAAGCAATGCATCCAGCAGCTCGTCATCATTTTTGTAACGCTTTTCCGGTGCAAAGGCACAACATTTTGCCGCGATCTCTTCCATCTTTGTCAAAGGAATTCGGATGGGCTGTTCTTTTCCGGTCAGAAGCCATGACAATACCACGCCAAAGGAATAGATGTCCGAGCGGATATCCGTCTGCATAAAGCCATACTGCTCCGGCGGTGCAAACCCTTCCGTTCCGCGAAATATGGTATCGCTGTTTGACTCTTTCTTGTACACACGGCTGATGCCCAGATCGATGAGTGCCACACTGCCATCATCCCGTACAATGATGTTCTTCGGTTTGATGTCCCGGTGAATAATGACCGGATCACTGGTATGTAGTGCCTTCATCGCCTCTGCCAGCGCAATTGCCAGATCTCTTGCAACATCCTCGGTCATGATATGCCCTTTGACATACTCATCCAAGGATACGCCTTCTATATATTCCCGCAAAATACAGCGATATGTTTCGTTTCTATACTCTCCGACAAAGTAAGGCAGTGCGTCGCAATGCACACCCGCCATTTGTTCACACTCCGTCTGATCAAACAGTGCGCTGTCCTCCGTATAGCATTTCGCCACCATCTTTTTTCCGGTTGACTTTTGTACGAGAAGCAGCGTATCGCAGCCGTCCACACAGCTCAAACACGCTTCGATCTCATATGCCTCCACCAGATCCTGCGGCAGTGTCTCCGCATAGCCTTCTCCATAAAAGTTCTTGAATGCCTCGTATATTCCCACGTTACTCCTCCAAACCGGTACGTCTATTAAAATCTATGATACTTTCTATTATACGCGCTCTTTTTCCCGAAGTACAAGCCCTCTTTCAAGTACGCCTTGGCGTACTTGAAAGAGGTGCGCGTCATGCTTTGCATGACATTCTTCTTCTGCGCACCTCTGCAATCCGCCGGAGGCTTTATCTCCTTTCAAGATAAAAAAAGAATGCGCTTTGCGCATCCTTGCGGAGCATTTTGTTTCATGGAAAATTGGGCGAAATTTCCTATGAAAAAAATCAAGGGCAGCCTGCTTTCCTGTCTGAAAACAAGCTGCCCTTATCAGATTTCTTTCACCTTTCGGTTAGGACTTCATATGCTTTCGAAATTTATACAAATTTCGCTTTCGCAGACATCCCTCTTTTCACAAAGATTTTCGAATAGCTTTTTCTCACACTCTTATTCGTCTGCACCTTCGGTTTGGTGTTCCCCTCGCTAAACGCATTTTTCCCGACTGTCTTTAATGTGAGCTTGTCCGTCTTCACGACAATCGTCCGCAGATTTTTGCACTTATAGAAGGCCTTCGAGCCGATGGATGTGACATTTTTCCCAATCGTGACCTTCTTTAGCGAGGTATTTCCTGCAAAGGCATTCGCTGCGATGGATGTCACCTTGTAGGAAATGCCGTCGATTTTCACCGTATCGGGAATCACCGCAGTCTTTATGCCTTTTCTCGTACTCTTTTTGTACTCCAGCGTTTTATTCTTCACGGAAGTGATCTTATACACTGCCTCCGTACCGCCATCCGAGATCAGGCTACCCTCATCTCTCAAATTGTCGGCACTTCCCGCCGCCTGTTTGATTGCCTGTAAAAGCCGGGGTCTTCCCCATTTTCCATGTTCTTTATCGTACAGCCAGTGGGCATCATCACCGACAAAATAATCCTCCCACCAAAGGCTCGGAACACCACACTCCCTGCCCTTTTTGAAATAGTAGGACACCGGATCCAGCAGTTCCTTCTCGCTGTGCATGTACATAACACCGGTCTCCCCGACAATCACAGGCACACCGGTTTTCTCCGTAAAATCACGGATCACTCCAAACATATCATCGATTTCCGCCTTGTAGTCGAGTTTTTCTCCTTCATAACCTTCCATCTCATCATAGGAGTGAACTGCGACCATTAGGTAATCATCCTCCGGGAGCACAAGCTTTGAAAGCCATGTCTCGTCGCAGTAATTTCCCGCCGGAAGGTACAGAAAGCGGGTTCTGTTGTTTCCGCCCGTTGCTCGCACCGTCTCGACAAACAGCGCATTCAGCTCGTTGACACGCCTTGCCTGCACTTCCTCGAAATCGTCCGGACTGTCTTCCCTCCACTGCATGGTCGGCTCATTAAAGGGTTCAAAAATCAGCTTCTGGGAATAGTCCTTGAAATACTCTGCGATCTGTCCCCACATCGTGGCAAAACGCTCATCCACATAGGGCTTGTACTTATCATACATCCACCGCTCATCCCAGTGATCGCCGACGTAGGAAGTCATGAGATAATCATTGTGCAGATCCAGAATGCAGTATGCGCCCCGACCGATGATATAGTCCACCTCCCGCTTTACCGCATCAAGCCACTCCTTCTCAATCTCGAAGGTCTTATCGTCCGTGAAGGGCGTCCAGGTGACTGGCAGGCGCACGACATTCGCACCCTCGTCAAAAAATTGGTCGGTCAGTTTGTACTGATCCATTTTCACCTTAGCATAATACTGGAAATAATAATCAGCCTTCGTCTTGCCCTTCGGGAGCGAGACGTTGAGCAGCTTGACGGTTGTCTCAAAAAACGCCCCATTCAGCTTTGGACTTTTCTTTGGGAGCTTGCTCTTGTCAAAATCCAATGGGCAAGTCGCCCAGCCGTTCTCGTCCGGCTCGGCAAAGGAATCCGCACAATAGGTTTTGTCCATAAAGTCAAGTGCGATCGTGCTGCCATCCGCAAGGACAAGCCTGCTGCCGGACATCTTCAACTTTACGGTCGGCTTCGGGTCGGTGAGCATGACACTCATGGTAAACAGTCCGTCAACCCAACTGTCCTTCTTATCATAATCGGGAAGGGGCACGCTCACCGGAATGGTCGTGCGGTGTGGCTCGTACTCCGCCAGCATTTCAAAATTTTCGTTCCAGAACCAAATCGCAAACCCGACCGGCGGAAACTTACTGTATCCCACCGTGCAGTCCTGGGTCGTGTTGCAGATATCCATATATTGATCCGCCAGGTTCACGCCCCAGGTCATCTCACTGACCGCCTCTATCGGTGTCTTGATCTGCTCCTCCGTTGTCCCCGCAAAAACGGTTTCTACTTCCGATGCTGGCGTGGCACCCGCAATCACGAGCGCCGCAACCAGAATTCCCGCAACCAGTTTTTTCATTTTCTTTTTCATACCAGTTGTTTCCTTTCCCAATGAACTTTTGTATCTGTTCAGTACCTTCACAGAAACGAGCTTTTTTCGTTTCTTATTTCCCGCATCTTATCAGGAATTCAGCAATTTTTTATAGAACTGCTGTTGCTCATTCTTCTCCCAGCTGGCAGGGGTTTCATGACCCACATTCTTGTAGCAGCGGAACACAATCTTTTTGCTTCCGAGCGCCTTGACGGATTTTACAAATTTCTCAACGTTTGCAGGAGAGTGTGTGTCGTCATCGGCTCCGACGCAGATGTACATCCAAATGTCCTTGAACATCTCGGGGTGATTTTTCGGTGCGGTTGCCACCGTAAACGCCCAGATCTGATCTTCCGTCCAGATTGGTGTCTGCCCGCTTGCACCCTTGTTGAAGCAATCCCAGGCAGGACCCTCTCCTGTGAGGTCAACGGAAGGGTTGCACGGACAAATAGCCGTCGGCTTATATTTACCGTAAACCACATAATAAAATGAAAGCGTGCCGCCCATAGAGTAACCCGTTAGCCCAAAATTAGAAGCGTCAACATCAGAACGGGTGTTGTAATATTCGATGATCGAATCAATATCCTTGACTGTCTCCATATATGCGGCGGGTCCTTGAAGCGGGCCGTCCTTTGAGTCTCCCGCGCCTGCCTCGTCGATCGATACGACACAAAGACCGCTTTCAGCGGCAATATCCACCGCCAGACCCCATTCCTTGTGCCAGCCGCCACCGTGCATCTGGATCAGAAGTGGCTTTACCTTGCCATCGTTTGGACGGGCTTCATAAAGCTGTGTGCCGTCGATCTCAAGCCGCCGCAGTGAAATTCCAGCAGCCTTGCTATATTCGGTTTCTTCATCTGTAAGAGGTATTTCCTTGATTTTTTTGTGAAAGGCATCAATCTTCGATTGAAACTTCACAGGCTTGGTAGAGTAATCTTCCGGCATTGTGTTTGAAGCAGCCACGGACTTAACAGACACGGATTTCTTTACCGTAACCGTTACCTTTACGGTCTTGCCGTTCGCTTTGACAAAAATAACTGCCTTACCGGCTTTCTTTCCGGTAATCACACCCTTGGCGTTTACCGTAGCGATCTTCTTGTTGGAAGATTTGTAGGTAATCTTTGCTGTCGGTGTTGCTGTGGCGGAAATCTTCGCAGTCTTTCCAATCCCGACAGTTACTTTGGTAGATTTTACCGTTAATGATTTACTGGCTGTGAGCGTCACGATCTTTAACGCTTTTGCATCCTTCTCCCAGTCATTCTTTGGAGCGATGATGCAGTTTGCATCCACACTGCGGGCAGAAGTGTAGTTCTTACTTGCGAGAACCGTTCCATCTGCCTTGGCAATCCGAATATCATCCAAATAGACAGCACTGTTCTTTGCAGTAATGTTGATTCCCTTAATAAGAATGTTTGGATCAACAGCTACCTTCTCGGCTTTCGTCACATCACTCTTTGCATCGTCCGTGTTCAGCACTCCGTTTTCTGCTTTGTATGTCAACACATAGAACTCTCCGCTTTTCTTAACTGTTGCATAATCCACCGGAACATCCTTCTGCTGTTCCTCATCCCATACGGTAAGAGATAAATCTTCATGCAAAACCACACTAGGAAAAATCAACCATCCCGCATATTTCCATTCTTCTGCTGACGCATCATTTAAATTCAAGCCCCCGTCAATATGAATCGCAGATTCCGCTTTTAGAAAAGATACCGGAATGTAAAGCTTATAGCTTAAGGTATAACGCTCCGAATAGGAAGACGGTTCACTGAAATTCCAAAAATTGACATTTGTTAAGGAATTGCTGTCCCAGTCATCCTCCCATCCGGAATTGGTAAAATTCACCGGAACCTCAACGACCTGATTCCGGCTTGCAGCCGAAACCCCGGTGACCGGCGCAAGAAGGCTGAGTGCCATCGCTCCTGCAACAAACATGTTCATCACGCGTTTTACAATTTTGTTCATAAGTTTCTCCTTTCTTTTGACACTGCCTTAGACACTGTCTGCCATTTGTTACATTTTAGCAAATTCAGTTTCCCTTTTGGTACGCACGACGCGGACTTTTGCTTTTTGCAGATACTCAAACTTGCAAACACCCACTCAAAAAAATGTCCGGGTCTCATTTGAAGACCCGAACATTTTTATAACTCTACGTTTCCATTTTTTCTATCATACAGTCGTGCTTTTTCATCCGATCAATACTTTTTCCCCTCAAACGCAAACCCATAGCTTCGGATATGCTCTGAAGGAATGCCTCTAGCAGTCAGGGCTTTTGCATACTGCTTTTCCTTAATCTGAGAGAGCGCAGCCTGCACCGTTTCTTTTAGCGTCGCCTCGTCCTCCGGGTCATGTACCTTGAATTCTAAGATGATCGCATCATCCACTTTCGGATCCTTTGGCTCCAGCACGACGTCATATCTGCCAAATCCGCTCTCCCGATTTGAAGTGATCACATATCTGCCCTGCAGATCCACGATCAGTCCAAGTACAAACCCATGATAAAAGCGCTCCGGTTCCTCTCCGGACGGCCGTTTTCCGGTGTCAAAATAACTGAACACATCCAAAGACACACGATTCATGTAAGCATTCATCGCCTTGACATCTCCAAGCAGCAATGCCTTGATAAAATCATTGTAATCTGCCTCTGCTGCCGCAAACCAGTCACGTATCATATTTCCAAACATCAGCCTGACTTCCAGATTGGTCAGTGCCAGCTCATATTTAGGATTCGTCCCCTCCGGAATATCCCGATAGCTTTCAAAGGACACCACTTTCAAATACCCGCTTGCCAACAGCAGACTCCAGACTGCCCTTTCATTTCCATCCAGCTGGCTATACACGATCTGCTCATCGATCGCTGACTGTATGTTCTCTCCCCGGAGCAGTGTCTCAAATTTCTCCTTGATTCTACGGTTTCCTTCCCGCAAAAGCTTTCCTACCAGACTGTTGGAGCTGGTATTTGCCCAGTAAGTAGTAAAATTTCCCGTGTCTAAAAAATTCAGGATAGACCATGGATTATAAATATCCGGATGCTCCCCAAAAATAAAGCCGTCATACCACTGTTTCACCTGCTGTTTCTGATCAGAGCGTCCGCACTCATCCAACGCAGCAAAGACCTCCTCCTCTGTAAAGCCAAAGGAAGTCGAATATTCATCAGAGGTGGTGGTCACCACTTTCAGGTTATTCAGATCAGAAAACATAGACTCCCTGCTGACTCTGGTGATTCCTGTCATGATGGCGCGCTCCAACCAGGGATTGGTCTTGAATGCAGAATTAAACATACTTCTGGTAAAGGATACCAGTTCATCCCAGAATCCATTTACATAAGCTTCCTGCATCGGTGTGTCGTACTCATCCAACAGGATGATAACCTTTTTGCCGTAATAGCGGTACAGATAGTCAGACAGCTGATACAGTGCCAGAGAAGCATCACTGTCATCCATGTTTTCCGAAACACGTTTAAAATAAGCAACATCTGATTCATACAACAATCCGCTATACCAAGATCTGTTCGTAACCATCCCGTTCTTCATAGTTACGCTTTTTCTTAGTATAGCAGTTTTCCACTTAGAATAAAACCATTATTTCTGGGCAGAAAATGCACATTCTCTCGGTTAGAGATAATTGATCTGAAATCCGGGTTCGCCGTACTCTGCGTTTTCCTGTCTGAAAAAATGTTATTGGTAGTGTCAAAAACTACCCATTCCGCAATCAGAATTGACTGCGTGGTCTTTTTGTAATCCCAGATTATAGATATCTATCCTATACAGAATTTTACTATTTTACAGCATCCTTTATCGTCCGGAGTATTTTGCCTCGCTGCCATTTATCCGTTTCCTTGTTATAAAGCCAGTAGATACGCCCAAGATGCTCAAGATCGTCCTTGTTGTATTCGTTGATAGAGTAGTAATCTTCCCACCATAGAACGGGGATGTTACGTTGCCTCGCCTGTCTAAAGAAATAGGATATTTCGGACAGATAGGTCTCCTCTGGCTTCAGATGAGAGACGCCGGTCTCGCCAATCATCACAGGTATTCCTGTGCGGCTTACGAATGCGTCGATAGCGGCAAAAAATTTGTCTGTTTCTGCTTTGCTGTCAAATCCTGATTTCCTCGCCTCGATCTGGTCATAGGAGTGTACCTGCATGATGAGGTTGTCATCCTGCGGTGGAGTCATGCTTTCAAGCGTCTTAGCCGTAGAGTATTCTGCTGCGACAACATTTAAAATTCGATCTGTATTCTTGCCCCCGGTGGCGCGGACAGTTTCTACAAACAGCTCATTTAGTTCGTTTACCCTCGAACGCTGTCCTTCAAAATAGCCTTCCTCTACACCATCATACCACGACATTGTCGGCTCATTGCAGGTCTCAAACATCAGCTTTCGCGGATAATTCTTAAAATAGGTTGCTATCTGCTGCCAAATTGCGGCAAAACGGCGGTCAACATAATCTTTGTACCGCGCGTCCATCCAACGCGTTTCCCAGTGGTCTCCGACAAAGCTTTTTCCCAGATAGTCGTTATGGAGATCAAGTATGCAGTAAGCGTTATTCTGCAGGATGTAACCAACCTCCTCTGCGACTCGCTCAAGCCATACCTCATCGATTTCAAAGGTAGTGTCGTTTACAAACGGCGTCCATGTAACCGGAAGGCGGACAATGTTTGTTCCCTGGTCGAGAATGTTATTCGTCGCTTTGATAGGATCATACTTCATGTGGCAAAGCTGGATATAGTAGTCTGCCTTATCCTGTGGAGATTGAAAAGACATATCGGAGATCAAGGTAGTTTCGATTTTTGCGCCATTAAATTTTGTACTCGGTGCCGGCAGTTTTGACCTGTCAAATTTCAGTTCCGCACGATACCAGCCGTTAAGGTCGGCATCGCTGCCGGTAACCAGACTGTACTTGCCGTCCATAACCGAAAGCGGGACAAAACTTCCGTTTGCCAGCACGATTCTGGTGTCTTTAAGCGTGACCTTTACCGATTTGTCCGGTACATTGGTAAAGATTTCTGCAAAGAACAGTGCGTCCACCCAGTCTACCCATGATTTTTTGCCCTCATAATCAGGTATTGATGCGCTGGCGGTAAATGATTTTTCATGTGGCTCGTGGTAGGCGATCCATTCAAAGCCGCCGTTCCAATAGTTGAGCGCAAGTCCGAACGGTTCGGTCATCGGGCGTGTAGTGGCGTATCCAATGGTGTCGTCAGGATTCAAAGGATCAGGTTCGTTATCCATAAGGATATCGGAGATGTTCATACCCCAGCCGCTCATGTCTGCCAGCGCTTCTGTTGGCGTTTTTACATCTTTGTCCAGCGCAAGATACAGATAAACAGCGATATCCGCCCGCGTGGTAACTGCGCCCGGATTGAAGGTTTTACACTGAAGCGTGAACAGACCGTTTCGGTCTGCCCATGCGACCGCAGTCCTGTAGTACTTGCTCTTAGCATAGCGCTTTGCGACGGTGCCTTTTACAGAAGCGGCCGGTTTGCCAAAAGCACGCCAGAGATAAGTTATGGTTTTTGCGTTTGTGCATTTTTTAGTCGGATAAAATTTGCTCTTCGCAGTGTTTGGAAGAATGCCTTGTTTTACAGCCCAGAGCACCGGCTTGTAACAGGAATCTGTTTTCTTTACATCGGTAAAGGGATTTTTTACCGACTTTACAGCCGGTTTGCCAAAAGCGCGCCAGAGCGCAGTAATAATCTGCGCGTTTGTGCACTGCTTCGTTGGCGCAAACTTTGCTTTGGATACGCCTGGAATAATGTTGTCCTGCCTCGTCCACAGCGCTGCGTCATAATAATAATCCCGAGATTTGATATCGATATATGTCTGTGTTGTCGCGGCAGATACAGGCGTAATAAAGTCAAGTACAAGAATAAGACTTAGAATCATAGAACAAAGTTTCTTCATGAATAATTCCCCCTTTTTTACTTTAACCCCCCGGCTCCACCATAAGGTTGAACGCCAAATATTTGTTATCAATGCCCTTGTATCGCTTTGCAAGCATCCCCCAGTAGCCGGCATAGGTTTTTGCCATTCCGGGCTTCGCAAGATTTTCCGTACCCTTCTCGTGTTCGTCCTCGCCCCACATGCTGATACCGGGTGTCTCACAATTTTCAAGCGTAACGTGCATGTCGTATTTCATACACAGCGCAATCACCCGGTCAAGTTCTTCCAGACGGGTCTTGTCAACGTAACCGTCCTTTTGATGAAGCCCCTGGAGCCACGGGAAGCTGATCATGATCGACATATGGTTAAAGCCGGTGTCCGCGGCTGCCTTGATGTCTCCCTCGCGGATCACCTTATCCGCTCTGCCACCCAAAGCCTGATACTTCACAAATCCCATCGTGCCATTTAAGACCCCGCGCCATACCGGAAGCTTCTGGTTGGATGCCTCCGGAAGGGAGCTTTTCTTGTTCAGAAGCTTATCTGTAATAATTTTTTTGTTGTATGTGCCCGCCTTTGACAGCCTGACATAGTTTTCTTTTCCTTCAAGGCTTCTGTAAAACCGCAGTGTGGCACGCGCCACATCTCCGACGGTCATTTTTTCTGCGGAAGGAACCTGTTCTTGCTGTCAAGCGACATAACGGGAAGCCCTGTTACCCTGTCGTAAAGCGCGCATACATAAACCACGGATGAGTCGGAGCCGTAATCGGCCATATACTTGTACTTTTTCGCGATCTTGTCATTTCCCTGAATGCTCTCGAGGTCGGCACAGTCCTCAAAAATGTTTAATGTACCGATCGAGCCGTCCTTTCTGACACCCATAATTTCCGCGTCAGCCATGACTTTATCGCTCATTTCCGCTGTTGCCATTAACATGTAGTCCTCATAGCCGGGGTATTTGGGAGAAAGTATCTACTGGTACATCGCAAAATAGAGCGTGCTCGCGAAATAGTGCCTTGTCGCCGTGGAAGATCCTGCCGCTTTTTTTCTGTCCGCGAGAAATTTCCCGGTTTTGCCATAACGCTTTTTCACCGCTGTGGTGATCATTTTCGTGACCTCAGTCTGCGTGGCGGTCTTGTTGATGCGCTTCGCCTGCGAGGCGCTCAAAAAGCCCAGCTTTTTTGCAGCGGTAAGCTCGCTGTCGAGTTTGACGGTTGCTGCCGAAGTCGTCATCGCGCCGCCAAAGAGTGTGAATACCATCACAAATGACAGTATTGCTGATAGAAACTTTTTCAATCTCATAAATGACTCCTTTCTTTTGACACGATCTGTTCGAAAAACAGACCGCCCCAATCTTCGCTCCTATAGTAATGTCTTTTCATCTATCGACTTCAGGAACTCATCCGTCTCACCCAGCGACAGCCGCTGCTCCAGACAGCAGATGATTGCTGCGTCCCTGCGCACCTTCGGGTACAACGCCCCTTTCTGTCCCATCATAAGTAATTCCTGTGTCTCCTCCAGTGTCAGATTCATCGCAAACGCAATGCGTAGCAGAATGTCGCGCCCCGGGTTGCGCTCGCCCGAAAAAATCTGATAGACAAAAGATTTGCTTAAATTTGTCTTTGTAATAAAATCCGAAATGCTCATCTTGTACTGTTCTAACAACTGATCCAGATAGGAGGCTACGGACATCTTCCTTCCATAGTCTTTCGATTTCTGAATATTGCTTGCAAATTGCTCCGGTGACTCCTCAATCATCTGAAACAGTTCGGACGTTGTCTTTGAATTAAAATCCAGCTTCTTTTTCATCAAATCCTGCCGCACCTCTCCTCATATCTGCTACAATGTCAGCCGTTCTCTGGACACTGTCTGCCATTTATCACATTCTAGCATATTCATTTTCCCTTGTGGTACGCAAAGCGCGGACTTTTTGTTATGCTTTTTCGTCATTGTTTTCACATATCCAAGCGATACCGGCTGAAATCTTTTGCTTTTAACAATATTCCTTTACATAATCTGCAAAAAACGGTAATGCCAACGAGATATACGCCTGTATAACTCTTTATACTTTTTATTATTCTTTATAACTCTTTAAACTTTTTTTCAAGATGAATCATTCGATATTATGAAGCCATATTCCTTGCTTCTTACAGAACATATAAAAAAGCCACTGTATACAATTGCGATAATTTTAATACGTCCCGGAATATAGAATTACGACTTATGTGCGTATTTGCAAGCGTTCTGTTTATGAGCGACGCCTCTGTGAGCAAATTGTGAGTCCTGTCACAGTTTGGTCACAGCGCTGGCGCGATTAGAAAAGCTTGTCAAATGAAAGCACATTCGGAGTAATCCCATATGCCGGGGCGTATTTAAGATATTACAATTGCATACAGTGGCTTTTATTTTACACAGACCTGTAATTTTCCAAAATATGATTATACATCGTTCGAACCGCCGGAGCCATAAAGTTCGGATTCATCGCCGCAATCCCGATGATGCGGCACGCATCCGGTTCAATCGGATAGACATCCACCTGATAGGGAATATCCCGCATGACAAGCGCCGGCATCAGGCAGATGCCAAAGCCCTTCTCCACCAGACGAACCGTGGACAGATCATCCACCACATGATAGTGGGACTGAATACGCAGATGATTCTCCTTCAGGAAATTCTGGATATCCGCATCGGTACACTCTCGCTGCGTCACAAACTGATGCTCACGCATCTCCTCGATCGTAACCGGCGAATCATCCTCCCGACTGCGAAGACCCTTTGGCAATACACATAAAAGCGGATCACGGTAAAGAGGCTCGATCGGAATATCCTTGGCAGAAGACACCGACAAAAATCCCAGATCCACCACACCGTTTTTGATCCAGTAGGCCACCTCATCATAGGTACCCTGAAAGACCTCAATGGTGATCTCTGCGTACTTCTCCTGAAAGGAGCGCAGAATATCCGGCAGCCAGTTGGTACACACACTGGAAAAAACGCCAATCTTTACTTTTCCGGTCCGCAGACCGTTCATCTCCGCGATCACCTGCTGCAAGCTCTCGTCACTGTTTAAAACCGCATTGACATAGGGCAGTAAATGTTCCCCGTAATTGGTCAGCGCGATTCCGTTTTTTCCGCGGGTCATCACGGAAAAACCCAGCTCTGTTTCCATCGATGAGATCGCGTGACTGATCGCAGAAGGTGTTAAACCTAAAATATCAGCAGCTTTATGAAAGCTGCCGATATCCGCTACTGTCTTAAAAACCTGATAGGTTAAAAGTGTCATATATTATCCTCTCGATGCTTTAAACTGCAGATCCTCCCAACGACGATCCACCTCAGCCTGGAACTGCGCGATCAGATCCTCGTTGCCCGGTTTGAACAGATGCTTGAAACGTCCCTGCTCACGAAGGAAGTCTTCGATCGGAAG
This sequence comes from Lachnospiraceae bacterium, assembly GCA_022768825.1. Lineage (GTDB taxonomy): Bacteria > Bacillota > Clostridia > Lachnospirales > Lachnospiraceae > W0P33-017. The sequence goes on along the minus strand of JALEJB010000100.1, from coordinate 19,907 downwards.
CTTTTTCTTCGGCTCATAGGTGATCCGCCATTTTCCGTGATCTACCTCGAACAATGGCCAGTAACAGGTTTCCACTGCCAGCTTGCAGATCTTCATGATGTCTGCCGTATCATATCGCCAGCCTCTCGGGCATGGTGTCATGATATTCAAAAAGCAGGCCCCCTCTGTGTAGATGGCTTTCTCCGCTTTTTCATGTAAGTCCCTGAAGTCTGCCGTAAGCGTAGACTGTCCCACATACGGCACATCATGGTCTGCGATGATGCTTGCCAGATCCTTGCGGTTTTGCATCTTACCGTTGGACTGTTTTCCAACCGGTGTGGTTGTGGTGTCCGCATACATCGGAGTAGCTGAAGAACGCTGGATACCGGTATTCATGTACGCACCGTTATCATAGCAGACATAAACCATATCGTGTCCGCGCTCCATCGCTCCGGAAAGTGACTGGAATCCGATATCATAGGTACCGCCGTCACCGCCAAATGTGATGAACTTGTAGTTCACATCCTCCGGGATGCGTCCACGTTTTTTCAATGCCCTGTATGCGGTCTCCACACCGCTTAAGGTGGCACCCGCATTCTCAAATGCATTGTGGATGTAGCTGTCCTCCCATGCGGTATATGGGTACATAAAAGACGATACCTCTAAGCATCCGGTGGCATTTCCGATGACAGCCTGATCTCCCTCGTGCAAAGCCCGTAACACCGCGCGTACACCGATCGTCGCTCCGCAGCCTGCACACATTCTGTGTCCCGGAGACAGACGCTCCGGTTTATTCATAACCTCTTTTAAGCTATAGTTACTCATCATTTTCTCCAATTCCGTATCTATTTTCTAAGTCCTACATACTGATACTGCTTCGTTTCTCTTCCGTTTTTCAGATCGTCTTCCATCTCTGCAAAAATATCTTTCACATGGTCAACGGTAAAATCTCTGCCCGCCAGACCATAGATATAATTGACCGCAGTGATCATCACACGATTTTTGAACAACGCGGCTGTCACCTCACTGCCCAGAGGACCGCCGTTTCCATTGTAGCTTTCACAGCGATCCATGATCGCAACCGCTTTACAATGACGAAGGGCGTGAGCAATCTCATCCGCCGGGAACGGACGAAACACGCGAAGCTTCAAGACACCAACTTTTTTGCCCTGCTCACGAAGCTCGTCCACAGCTGCTTTGGCAGTTCCTGCTGCCGAGCCGATCAGCAACATGATATACTCTGCATCTTCCGTGCGGTATTCTTCAAACAAACCGTAAGATCTGCCGGAAAGCGCCTCGAATTTTTTTGCCACCTCAAGGATGACCGCTTTCGAATTTTCCAGTGCGATCTCCTGATTTTTCTTTGCCTCCATCGCATAATTGGAAACGGAATAAGGTCCCACAGAGATCGGTTTTCCCGGATTCAGTAAATACTCCTCCGGCTCATAGGTACCGACAAAGTTTTTCACCTCATCATCTTCCAGCAGCTCGATATTTTCTACCGCATGACTGGTGATGAAACCATCCTGACAGATCATGATCGGCAGATGTACATCTGCATGCTCTGCGATCGGATATGCCTGAATGAAATTGTCATAGGCTTCCTGATTGTTTTCTGCGTAGATCTGGATCCAGCCGGTATCTCTTGCGCCCATTCCATCGGAATGATCACAGTTGATATTGATCGGACCGGACAAGGTTCTGTTTACCAGAGCCAGCGCACACGGCATACGGTTGGATGCCGCCAAAAGCAATTCCTCCCACATCAGGGCAAGACCCGCTGATGAGGTGGCAGTCAGGCTTCGCGCACCTGCCGCCTCGGCTCCGATCGTCGCACTCATGGAAGAATGCTCACTTTCCACCGGAATAAACTCGGTGTCCATCTCACCGTTTGCGATGTAGGTAGATACCATCTGCGGGATCTCCGTAGACGGAGTGATCGGGAATGCCGGCATCACATCCGGATTAATCTGGCGAATTGCGTATGAAACCGCCTCATTTCCTGACATACGATCTTTTCTTGCCATCTTATCTTCCCTCCCTCATCTCAATTGCTCCAAATGGGCATGCTTTTTCGCAGATTCCGCAGCCTTTACAGTGGTCTAAGTCGAATGCGTCACGCTTGCTGTCCTTTACCGGAATCGCTCCGTCCGGGCATACCGGTGCGCACAGCAGGCACTGTTTGCATTTGTCCGCATAAAAAACAGGAGTGCTGGTTCTCCACTCTCCTGTATGGAATTCCTTTGCAGTTCCTCCGGCAAAGATCATCAGTCCCTCGGTCAGTTCCTGATGCTTTGACTGTTCATTGATTTTCTTTACATCTGTTCTCATGTACTCCTTAATAAAAGCTGCCGCAAAAAGCTGGCAGCTTCCTTCCTTTCCTTATCTATATAGAACCCTTCGTATGTTGTCTCAGGGTTTTCATGCATGTTAAGCACTCATCTTTTTGTTGTGCTTTAAGTCTTTTTCCAGTGCCTGATAGGTCATCTCCAGTGCTTTCATATTGCCGTCGATGACTTCCGGCTTCTTTGCAAATTTATGCTGATAAGATGCGCGCATCTCATGCATAAATGAACTCCATCCCATGACATTGCTGACTGCTACTGCTGCCGCAAGCATTGGTGAATTCGGAAAATACTTGCCGAGAGCCTTCACAGAGATCTCTCTGGCATCCAGTGTATATATCTCTCCTTTGTAGCCCTTTAATAAAGGTCTGATTTCCTCTGCGCTGCGCTTTGTATTGACGATCAATGCACCGTTCTCTTTCAATCCGGCAGTCACATCCACAGACTCCAATAACGTCTCATCCACAACTACCACCAGATCCGGTGTATAGATATTGGAATGTACGCGAATCTGATTCTGGCTGATCCTGTTGTAAGCAGTGATCGGCGCACCCATACGCTCCGGACCGTACTCTGGAAATCCCTGTACATATGCTCCTGTCTGAAATGCTACATCTGCGAGAAGCAGTGCTGCTGTCTTTGCGCCCTGACCGCCTCTGCCGTGCCATCTGATCTCATATCCGTTGTTCATTGTATATAATTCCTTTCATGTTAGAATTGATTTTCTCTCAACGATATTAATTATATACCCTTACCGTCAAATGTAAAGTGAAACTATGAAATCTTTTCAGTTTAAAGATGAATAAAAGTAAACAAACGTCAGCTCTTTGCGTTTTCTATCATTTCATTCTTGTCCGACAGATACATCCATCGGTCCATCGCCTCTTCCAGTGCTGCTTCTGTCTCCTCTTTTTCCTTGGTCAATTCATTGAGCTTTACAAAGTCTCTGGCATTACCGGCGATATCCGTATCCAGCTTTTCCAATTTCGATTCTAATTCCGCGATCCGCTCTTCAATCGTATCCCAGTCCTTCTGCTCCTGATATGTGAATCGAACCTTTACGGCATGCGCTCTGCCCGCATTCGGATCCGACTTTTTTTCTGTCACCACTTTGCTCTGCGCAGGCTGCGGTTGTGTCTCCATCTGTCGAACAAGCTCATAATCACTGTAGCTTCCCTCAAACTGTCTTGGCGATGTCCCACCTTCAAACGCGAAAAGTCTGCTCACGACCCGATCCAGAAAATATCTGTCATGGCTGACAGCAATCACAATTCCATCAAAGGAATCCAGATAGTCTTCCAATATGGTAAGTGTCTGAATATCCAGATCATTGGTGGGCTCATCTAAGATCAGTACATTCGGTGCTTCCATCAAAACACGAAGCAGATTCAATCGTTTCCTTTCTCCGCCGGACAGTTTCTCGATCAGCGCATACTGCTCCTTTGGTGGAAATAAAAATTTATCCAACATCACCGATGCGGACAGCAGGCCATCCTTTGTCTTTACATATTCTGCCGTATTTCGAATATAATCAATCACACGAAGCTTCGGGTCCATATAGGCGATGCCCGCAGACGGGTCATGATCAAATTCCTGCGAGTAATAGCCGATCTTCACGGTCTGACCAACTACAACTTCACCAGAATCCGGTCTATCCATTCCGGCTATGATCTTCATCAGAGTTGTCTTTCCACATCCATTTTCTCCCACAAACCCAACCCGGTCTCCTTTTAGAAAGATATAGGTAAAGTCCCTAAAAAGCTGCTTGTCATATGCTTTTGAGACTCCGTGAAGCTCTATGGTTGTGCGCCCCATTCTTGTTGAGACAGAAGACAATTCCACACTTCCATCACGGATCGGTGCTTTCTTATTTTTTAATTCCTCATATCTTTGCAACCTTGCCTTCTGTTTTGTAGTACGGGCCTGTGCTCCTCGACGCACCCACTCTAATTCCGTGCGAAGCAGGGATTTATTTTTCTGCCAGGTGGCGTCCTCTGCTTCCTCTCTGGCGGCCTTCAACTCCAAGAAACCCTCATAGTTCGTATCATAGCTGTACATCTTTCCATGATCGATCTCCACGATACGATCCACCACACTGTCCAGAAAATACCGATCATGTGTGACAAGTACAAATGCCCCACGAAAATTTTTCAGGTAATTTTCCAGCCAGGTCGCCGTCTTTCCATCCAGATGGTTGGTGGGCTCGTCCATCAAGAGAATGTCTGCCCCGGATAAAAGCGTCGCCACAATTGCCACCCGCTTTTTTAATCCACCCGACAACTGTTCCATCGGCTGGTCAAAATCTGTAATCCCAAGCTCCATCAGCTGCTGCTTTGCCTGGGCTTCGTAAGACAGATCATGTTCCTCATGAATGTCCATGGACAATGCAGCCTGCAACACGCTCATTCCATCTGCAAACTGTGGCTGCTGTGTCAGAAAACGGATCACAAGATTGTTTGCTACGACGCGCTTTCCCTCGTCTGCCACTTCTGTTCCGGCAATCATACGAAGAAGTGTCGATTTACCGGTTCCGTTTACACCGATGATTCCGACCTTTTCTCCCTCCTGCAAATAGAAGCTCGCCTCATCAAACAGCATGCGCTCCGTATAATTTTTCTTGATATTTTCTAATGTTAAAATATTTGCTCTCATCTCATACAAACCTTCAAAAGTATTTCTTATTAACAAGAACTGATTGTATCATAGATACACCATCTTTGCACACAAAAAAAGAGGCGACATCGTAATTTTTATTATCGACATCGCCCCTTAGACTATTTCGTCCATTGGCCTATACCTCGTTTTTCTTCATCTTCTTGTTAAAACTTATCTGTCCATTGGTCCTTACCTCTTTCTTTTCATTTTGTTTCATCTTACGATCCCATTGGACTGTACCTCGTTTCCTAAATTTTCCTTTGAATTCTTTCGGGTGAACTCGCTCCCTCGATCTTCTTCGCTTCGCATCTTCACTTCGATCTGTTCTTCTTATGGCAATTAGAATTGTATCATATGTGAAATGGTTTTTAATCGGCTGATACTAACTCTGTTTTCTTTTTTATGTATGCCACGTTTTCCTCTTCGCTAGAACTTGAAACGAATGCTTCTCATGTAGTTTGGTGGTCCGTACCTTCCTTTCTTCTTTATTTCTTCGAATAACATCTATCCTGAAAAATAACATCTCTTCTTGAAAAATAAGATTTATTTTTCTCTTGTGTTATTTGATAATCTTATTATAACATCTGTTTTTCAAATTGCAAGACTTTTTTTAATATTTTTTCGTTTTGTGAAATAATTATAATTCATATGTGTTTTATTTGTGTAATTTTAATAATAATTTATCTTTATGCTTAATAATTGTCTGAATATATCGTTATATTCTGACAATTATATCCTTTTAATACAGAAAAGAACCTGACCAACCAAGCGTTGATCAGGTTCTAAATTACACGAGAATGATTTCCTCTTTTGTTTTGATATCTAGACCATAAATCCAGTCTTTTCCTTGCTGCGTTCCATCAGATGATTCATAAACCTGAACGGAATACTCAAAACTAATCCGATAAACAAGGATACTGCCATAAATATTAACAGAAATCGAACACTCTTCAGGTATGTGTCGAGATACATTCCACCAATACATTCTTTGAGCGCATCCATTACATACGTCCATGGCAGGAATCGGTATACCATCTGGAACACATCCGGAAGACACTCTTTCGGGAAGGTTCCTCCTGCTCCTGCAACCTGAATGACCATGACGACAACCGCCAAAGCCTCTCCCACGTTACCAAATGCAAAGGTCAGTGAATAGATAAACAAGGTAAATCCAAAGCTTGCCAGCGCACACATCGCCCAGAATAAGAGCTTTTGCTTACATTGAATCTCCATAAAAAACAGATCTCCCAGACAACAGAGCAGTGCCTGTACTTGTCCTATCAAAAAGAAAATTGCATATCGTCCAAAATATTCCTGATAATGCTTTCCGTTTCGATATCCCTCAAATGGATGGACTTTTGTGTGGATGATCGCAACCAATATCAGCGATCCAAACCAGATTGCCAGCACTGTATAAAAGGCTGCCATCTGTGATCCATAAGTCTCAATTGGATAAATTGCCTCGGTCTGCATATCAACCGGCGTCGCGAAGAATGTTCCCAGCTTTTCCGGATCATTTTGCAATACGTCTATAACGGTTGCCAACGCCTCGGAATCCTCCACTCCAACAAGACTGTCTTCTAATTTTTCAACATCATCATACATATCTTTTAGAATCTGTTGAATCTTTTCTAAATCGGTCTGGCCTGCTTTTAACAATGTGATGTAATCTTCCAGACGAAGATTTGCGGTCTCTATTCCGGAGGTAGACATCGCCATGGAAGCCGTGCTGATCATATTCAGATCCTTGCTTAAATCAGCAAGGATTTTCTCATTCAACTCCGTAATTCCATTCATCGTGAGGAGTGCTGTATCTACCGTAGAATTTAATACATCTATCGAATCAATATAACCTTGAATATCTTCTTTGGCAGTCGCAATACTATTATGCATCTGCTTAAATATGCCAGTGGTGTTGTCTGAATCTAAAGATTTTCCAATTGAGGCTGCCAGTTTCGTAATTGTAGAAAACACGGTACTGTTGACCTGATTTTGCACAGTTGTCTTTGCTTTTCCGGTAATCTTTGTCCCGATGGAATTCTTCTTCTCATTCGCATAGTATGTAATCTGGCCACCCGCCAGATTGCCTTTTACCACGCCAGCGATCTGTTCGGTAAAATCAACCGGTACAACAAGTGCCGCATAATAATCTCCGGAATATACGCCATTTATTGCCGTTCGCTCGTCTTCCGGGAATACCCAGCCTATCGTCGAATTTCCACGCAGCGCATCGACAACCGAATCTCCAATATTCAGTGTTTTGTCCGCAATCGTCAGTCCTTTATCTGCAGAATACACTGCAATCACAAGATTGGAGGTCGACTCTTCCCCATAGGGATCCCAGTTTGAATTGATATTGAACCATGCATACAAGCAAGGTACCACGCACAGTCCCATTACAATTACCAATGCCACAACATTGGTCGATATTGCCTTAAAATCGCGGAGCATAATTTTTACAATATTACGCATACCTTATTTCTCCTTGTAGCTTTTTATCGCTTCCATGATTTTTTCTTTGTTCTGAATCTTTTTCTCATCCAAAATGTGAACAAATTCCGCAAGTGTCTCCTCTAACACTTCGATTTCTCCACCAATCAGATACTGGTCGGTCTCATCTTCGCTCTCTTTATAGTGCTTAATTTTTTCCTGCAATTCAAAGTCTGAATATTCTACATAGATTGCATAAGTCGCAATTCCAAATAACGAAACGATCCACAACACCAGAAAAATGACTTTTGAAGAATCCGTAAGAAACATAAGCGCCAGAAAAACCAATGGTACCCAGAGCAAAAAACGAATCGTCATCTTTATTTTTTGTTGATTTTGTTTGTGTTTCTCTTCTTCATAAGCGAGAAGCTGTAAATAAAACTGATGATATTTATCTTCCATGTACGTTATCCTTCCATTACATAAAGTGCGTTTCTTCCATTCTCTCTTCCACAAAATGATTCAATTTTGCGAAAGGTATCCGAATAAATAATCCCAGTACAAGTGCTGCTGCCGCAAAAATCAAAAGCTGCAATAAGTAGATGACATAATCGTTTTCATAAGTTCCTGCAATCGCCTCACGCATCGCATTGATCGCATATGGGAATGGGAAGAAAATATACATCTTCCGATAAAACTCCGGTAAAATTTCAATCGGATAAGAACCACTTGAACCAGCTACCTGAATTACCATGATCACAACAATAAAGGCTTTTCCGATATCTCCAAATGACAATGTAAAGGTATAGATCAACAATGAAAATGTCAATCCCGTCAGCAAGGATGCCAACAAAAATTTTCCGGGATACATACATTGGATCTTCAACAGATACAGATTTCCGATTACAATGACAACCACCTGTATCATTGTAAGAATGAAGAACAATGCATATCTTCCAAAATACAATTCATATTGTTTGGCTGTCTCGACACCTTTTTTATCTGATTTTGTCTTGATCAATGACACCAATACGACTCCGCCAACCCAGATTGCAAGCGTTGTATAAAATGGGGTCATACCGGATCCGTAATTCTCAACCGGATAGACTGATTCTGTCACAATATGTACCGGCTCTGCAAAAAACTCGCCATACGCATCCGGATCACCCTGCATGAATTCTAAAAATTTTTCAGTCAATCCGGCATTGGACAAAGCATACAATACATCCACCACGTCATCCAGCTCGCTCGAAATCTGATCTAGCCTGGTTGCAATTCCCGTAAAGCTTTCATCTGCCAGATCAATTGTCTGCGTTCCATTTCCGAGAATCATATGGATCAATTCTATATCTGACTGCACGTTGGCAATCATTGTATTGGCACTGTTTGAAAGATTCTGTAATTCCACACCAAGTTGTGCCATACTTTGTGTGATGACTGTTTGCATATTTGTCTGTAATGCTTTTGCCTGGGCAGCAAGCTCCGCCTCTGTTTCCGGCATCAGTTCACTCGCTTCCGCGTGATCTGCTGCCTCATTACAACTGTCAATGTTCGCCTGTAAACTGACTGATGTCGCCTGTAACTGTGTAAGAACTACCGACTGTGACAGATTCATAGATGAGGAATTCAATAATTGTAAGGAATTCGACATCGTATCCACAGAATTTTTCGCCGACTGCAGGTGCTTTGCCGCCTGTCGGTACATTTTTGCCTTATTGTTTGCCTGATCTGTGCCGGATGCAGTCTTTATTGCATCCACACTATCCCCAATCGCATTCACTGCGGTCGCATTCGCTGCTATTAGTTTGCTTGCAAGCGCATTGGTATCCGGAACATCCGTAATCTTCTCGCCCACGGTTCCCAGATTTGCACTGATCGCGTTTAAGTCTCCGGTTGCTCCCTCTAAAGAAGCAGACAATTTTTCATTTGCTGCAGATATCGACTTGATCATTGTCGAAAAATCATCTACCGTCGTCTTCATAGTTTCTACATTTTCAACCAGTCTTCCAATATAATCTCGCGAATCAATCTCCGTTGTAATTTTCTCACCTTTATTAAAAAGTGTACTTACCACCAATGAGATATACTGTTCATTGATCTTATTTTCTACATTGCCGACAGCTGTATCCGTAATCTTGATCGCAATTGCATTTTTCTTTTCATTTTCTATATATGTCGCACGAGGTCTCTCTAATCCGTTTAGAAATCCTTCGTACATGCTGCTTGTAAAATTCTCATCAAAAACAATTGCTGCGTAATATTTTCCGGATGTCACACCGTCTCTTGCCTCAGCTTCAGAATCCACCTTAATCCAATTGATACTTGCCGTCTCAATCAAAGAATCAATCACCGATTCTGCCACATTGACCTCTTCCCCTGCATCCGTTGTATACCCCGGATCTTCACAGGCAAGCGCAATGGGAACCGCTCCGGTATTTGCGTACGGATCCCAATTTGAGTATATATTGAACCAGGCATATAATGCAGGAAGCAGACACAGCCCCCCCGCTATCAATAAAGCAAGAGGTGCTTTAAATAATGCGATCAAGTCCCGAATTAAAATCTTTCGTATATTTTTCATTTCTACAACTCCTAGCCAATTGTCACTCGTTTTGCAACACTCGATACTTTATATATATCGCCGCCCTTATGATAATTTGCCACCACCTTTACATAATACGAAGTGTCTGATTTCAATGCTTTTCCATTATATTTTTTTATTTTCTGTGATAAATTTTGGGTCGTGACTACTTTTTTATAACCTCTATTTTTCGATTTTGAAATATAGATACTATAATTTGTTGCACCTTTTACCGCTTTCCATTTCAAGGTAATCTGCTTGTTTTTCTGTGATGGGGCGATGGAATTCATCTTACTTCCTGCATAGCTCATATCTGACCAGTCCGAGTAGATTCTAGTTGTTCCATCCAACACATATGCGCGTGTTTTCACACCGTAAAAACGATTGTTTACAACCTGATCACTTTTTAAATTCACACCGGAAGCACGCTGATACTTATCTACTCGGAACGTTGCAACTTCCTTCTGTTTATAACAATCATACAAAACGGCCTCTACACCATAAGTATCATCACAGGTATTGACCCCATCCACCGTCAAAGAACAGTATCCGCTTTCCAATGTCCGAAAGTTCACTTCTGTTGGCGCAGATGGTTCCGGTGCAACAGTGATACTTGCATAATTACTGCCAACCTTACCCAACGCATCCTTTTCATATCTTCTACCATCCGGCGCAGACGAATCATAATTGCCCGCTGTAATCTGAACGGTATACGTTCCCTGATTCAAGCCGCTCAATTCAAATACAGATGTTGGGTTGTCAATTACCTGAGATTTTCCCGTTCCGGCAGATGCGTTTTTTGTAAGATATACCGTCTGTTTTGTTCCTGTGGCATTGCTGTACATCCAATAATCAACCTTAAAAAATTCTGCATTGTGAACTTTCTCATTAGACCAAAACAATGTCACCGAATCGACATTTCTATCTATCACCTGCAGATTTTCCACCTTCCCGGTTGGAAACGAGGAGAGATATTCGGTATATTTCTGATTTGCCTCTGTTTCTGCTTCTGCCGCCATCTGAGAGGCGGCATCCCTCAGGAACCTGGAAATATCATCTGCACTCAAGGATGGGGTCAGACTCATTTTTGAAGCCTGCACCGTCATCCCTGAAAGCACGCTAATTCCCACTGCAATCGCAGCAGATAACATCCATCTCACAACCCGTTTTTTCATCACTCACATCCCCTATTCTGTATATCATTCTAATTACTCACCACCACATGAATTGTCGCTTTTGTCACTCCGTCAATCATGAGATTTAAATCTGCTGTTCCAGACCGAATTCCGGTTAGTATTGCGGTATCTTCCGTAATTACCGGCAATATCGAAGCAGCCAGCGGATTTAAATTTTGAACAACCTTCCACTCAACCGTCTGATTAGCATCTTTTGGCTCCAGCTCATATTTAAAAGCAGCTGCCGCCTTGACCTTGACCGTGACACTGTCCCCGTTTTTGTATTCCCGGCGTTCTTCATTCTCGGTTCCCGTAATTGTAAATGCAGAGACATCCACACTCTTTTCAACGGTGATCAAAATAGTTTTGGCCACACCATCGGCAGTCAAAATCGCCGAACAACTACCCTCTGCTACTCCTCGGACAGTCACTTTACAATTGCCGGTTGCATCCATATCTGCAACAGCTACAGTTGCGATCGCCGGATTACTGCTCACTGCAGTAATCTGTCTAAAAGACGCATTGCTCGGCTGGGCAGAGGCTATGATCTCTGTTGTCTTTCCTTCTACCACTGTGACATTTGATACTGCTGTGATCGATGTTACCGGTTCTTTTTCTTTAATTGTAATCGTAATCTCATTACTCTTTACTCCATCGGCAGTCGCATAGACTGCGACTGTGCCAACTTCCTTTGCAGTCAGTAACCCATTCGCATCAATGTTTGCATATTTGCCTGCATCGATTCCCGTCAGACTCCATGTCACTTTCGCATCCGTTGCATAAGTCGGAAGCACAACTGCCTCCATCTGAACGGTCTGTGCCTTGCTCATTGAATATGATGCAGTCGCTGCAGCATTTCCTCTTGGATATATTTTCACTTCAGTCACCGGTGCCGGATTATTGACAGTAACGACGCAAGATGCCATATACGTTCCATTTGGCTCTTTCACTGTGATGGTTGCTGTGCCTTTACTTTCCCCCTTGATCGTGGCTGTGCCGCCCGTTGCTGTCACACTTGCAACCTGTGGCGTATCTGACATCCAGATCAGATCATTCACCGATGCGTTATAAGGCTTGATTTCTGCTACAAGTGTCGCTGTATAACCTTTTGTAACAGAAAGCGTACTCTGACTAATGGTAATACCCGAAATTGGAACTGCCTGATATACGACTACTCTACAGCTTGCGGTCTTACTACCGCATTTTGCAGTAATCATTGCATCGCCGGGCATTCTTGAACGAATCGTTCCTTTATCGTCAACCGATACGATTTCCGGTTTGCTGCTCGTGTAGATGACAGTCTGATCCGTTGCATTCGACGGCTTGACGATTGGTACTAACTGATAGGTATCTCCTGTTATCATACGAAGCGATGTCGTATTTAGCAGCACACCTGTCACTGCAATATTTTTAACCGTCACCTTGCAGGTATATTTTTTCTTTTTATAGGTCGCAGTAATACTTGCAGTTCCTTTGGACTTGCCTGTAACTTTTCCCTTGGCAGTCACTGACGCTACTTTCTTTTTACTGGTCTTCCATGTGATTTTGCCCTTTTTGGAAGCATTGTTTAACTGCAAAGAAAAGCTTTGCCCTACATAAATCGTCTTCTTTGTCGCACTCAGAGCAACTTTCTTTGTCACCGCCTGCGTTGGTGCTGCCATGGTAAGAACGATCACACACATCAAACAAAAAGCAGCTGTCTTTTTCCACAAATATCCCATGTCGCTTTTCATCCCATAATCCCTCGCAAATCATTCCATTGGTATTATTTTTTCTTTTTCAATAACTCCTTTGAGAAATCCAGATAATCCAGCATTGAATTACACTTTGGCGCATAATCGATGAGCAATTTGTGCTGATCCTGGGCTTCCTTTGTCTTTACACACTCGCGGATCGCGGTCCGGAACAATTTCGTGCCCATCTTCTTCGCCTCTTCTTCGATATCCACGCGCACATTTTTCTCCAGATTCGAACGGCCTGCATATTTCACCAGCAACAGACCCGCAATACAAAGCCTCGGATTCTGTCTGCGTTTCACCGCCATGATCGTGTCATACAACTGACTGATTCCCTGCATCGAATAACAATCGGCTGTCACCGGGATGATCACTTCATCCGCCGCGATCAGACAGTTATAGAGGATGACATTCAAAGAAGGTGCCGTATCGATCACGATATAATCATACCCTTCGAGAATCTCCAGTGCATCCTTCAGACGGTAAAACCCATCCACGTCACCATCCAGCATTTTCTCTGCTTTGGCAAGGAGCGGATCAGATGCCACGATATCTCCGTTTGGCATGTGCTGGATCGCCTCATCGATCGGAAGCTTGTCCGAGTCAATGATGACATCATAAAGTGTTGCCACATCCTTGATCTGTGCCTCATAAGTATTCGTGCTGTTGCCCTGCGGGTCGGCGTCAATGAGCAGTGTTTTTCCCTGCTTTGATAAAATTCCGGCGAGATTGGTCGCTGTCGTCGTCTTTCCGATTCCGCCCTTTTGATTTGCCACTACATATACGATTGTATCCATGTCCATCCTCCTAAAAAGCGATACTTCCACTGATTTCCTTATTGATCACATAATAGACCAACTGTTCTTCCGGTTTGATATACACATCTACCAGCTCGATTTCCTCGTCTTTGATGCCATGATCCAGTGCATCCTTGCGAATCAGATTGAGCAGATTTTCTTCTAAACGTTCTCTTCCCTGAAACTGTATCGTTATGTTCTTTTTCGCTGTCGCAAATCCTCCGGCGATCTGCTTTGCTCTCTCTTCACTGCATTTTCTTGCCATGATCGTACTCCTTTTCTTCTGTGTCTGACCCTGTTTCGTCAGCCTTTTGCAATCTATTATAACAGAAAGTGATGATTTTGTATGCATATTTTGATATAATACAAAAAAACAATGAGGAGTCTTTATTTATGTTAATGAAACGTTTTTCCTGGAAGATCCGTGATTTTATTTCTTCACCAAAAGCCGGCCTCGTCGGAAACACGCTCATGGTCGTGTTATTTTTTGTGCTGGCGATCGTCTTTTCACAGCGATCGATTGCAGACGCCACAAGTGACAATCTGATTCTCGATATCGTTGCCAACGTCTTTGCAAACGGTGTCGCGATTTCCGTCATTCTGGTTGAAATCGCCGCATTTCTCGTACGCAAGGTCATCGATTGGGCAGACACCAAGCTGGAAGAATCGGACAAGACCAGCGATGATCACCACGGTATCGTTCATTTCTATTCGGGTCACGCGAAAGCAGCCAAAATTGAAAAAGACAAAAACTATTTTTCCCGGGTTGGTAATTACCTGACGATCAACCGTCTGCGTGACACCTCCCTGCCCCGTAAATGGGCAGAGAAATATTATCTGGGCAGCATTCGTCAGCCACACGCTGATGTCCACTCAAGTGTTTATCAGAATACGACCCACGATCTGGATATGTTTTATGACACAGAAAGCGAAGGGCTCGCTATCCCTTCTGTCAATATTTTTGCCAATCTCGAAGGAAATGTAAAAATAAAATTTATGGATTCCAGCGATGTCTTTCCGCTTCCGAGCTTTGTCATCAATAATTCCAAGCTTTTGATGGAAGCGCACCGCACCTCCAGCACGGACAATGTAGAGACGATCCGCATGAATGACCTGTCCTATATTGACACCACCAAGACACTGACGATACATACCGGCAGAACCTGCTATAACAATATGCTGCTGACAAATCGGTGTATGGATTATGAATTTGCTCCGAAGCTTTCACTCCGTCAGGTTTACGAATATCGGGACACCGTGCTTCCACTGGATAAAACAGTTTTGGGAAATCAGATCGGTATTGAAGGATTAGTCATCACCACCGACGGCTGGACTCTGATTGAAAAAAGACGCAACAATCAGCGAACGACCTGGCGCAATAAGTATTCCCAGCCAATTTCTCTTTCGATGAAAAAATCCGCAATGAAGCTAAGCGGTGCAGACGATACGATTCCTGCAACTACCGCAGAAGCCAATGACCGCATCCGCAACATGATCTCCAAATTTTTGTTTGGCAATTTCGGTCTGTCTATTGACGAGGATTATTCGTTTGAAACGGAAAAGAATTTTATGGGCATTGCCCGAGACCTGCTGGAAGGCGGCAAACCGAATATGTATTTTTATGTGGTCGTAAACATGGACCACAAACAGCTCAAACAGAAGCTGGAAGGAATCTACACCGATCCCTCTTCTGACAAAAAGCTTCCGGATATCTCGGCAAACAACCTGCAACGGCGTTTTTATCTGTATGAACTGGAAAAAGCAAAAGTCGATTTTAACTACATCATGAACATGAAACTGAACAAATGCGAACGGCTTTACCGCATCCGCCCATATGAGAAAAAATATCACAAGCCGTTGGCGAATCTGATAATGCGCATGGTCTGCATGAGAGATCAGATCAAAATGAAGTATCGCCGAGTGTTCGAAAACAACTACCGCAAAGAATGCGGCGAAGCCTTTTTGGGCTGTCTGGCTTATTATGAATTGTGCAAAGACCGCATCAACGAAGAGCGTCAACGATTAGCAGCGGACAACCAGGCATAAACAACCTCACAAACCTCATTCACAGAAAGGAATCCTTCACATGACAAATCAACATCCAACCGTAGTCTCATTCGGTGAAATTCTCATGAGACTCACTCCACCACAGGGAAACCGGCTAAGTGATACCCCATCCTTTGACGTCTGCTACGGCGGCAGCGAAGCAAATGTGATGATCGCACTGTCATCGATGGGTGATCAGACAAGCTTTCTGACACTGCTTCCGGACAATGATCTGGGCACTGCCGCCAAAAGACATTTATGCAAATACCGTGTCAACACCGACCACATCATTCAAAAAGGCTCTGTCATGGGCTCCTACTTTTTCGAACCGGGTTTTGACGCGCTTGCCTCAAAGGTAATCTATCACCGCCGGTATTCAGAGGTTGCCAGACCGGAAGGCTTTGAATCGCAGTTTGATTGGGATGAGATTTTTGCGTCCTGCGGGCTGTTTCATATCAGCGGTATCTCTTTTGCATTATCCGCTGATTGCCGGAAATTGTGTTTCACACTGTTAAAAGAGGCAAAAAAAAGAAAGATTCCCATCAGCTTTGACTTCAACTACCGCGGCAAGCTCTGGAGCATCGACGAAGCAAAAGCTGTCTACCAGCAGATTGTTCCGTATGTGGACATTCTCTTTTGTTCAAAAAAAGATCTGGAGGTTTTTCTGGATCTAAAGAAAGCTGATTTTTATAAGCAATACAATTGTAAGTATCTGGTCGTCAGAGAACGCAAGGTTCTGAAAGATGACCGGCACAGTGCGATTGCCAAAATCTATCATTTTGAAAACGGTCAGCTTACACAGGGCAAGACAGAGAAGTTTACCTATCATGTGTTAGACCGCATTGGTTCCGGTGATGCTTTTTGTGCCGGAGTTCTGCATCAGATATTAAAAGGTACAACTGATTTAAATGCTATTTTGGATTTCGGAATGTCAGCTTTTATCTTGAAACATTACATTCATGGTGATATTCTTGTATGCAGCGAAAAAGAAATCAACGATTTTAACATGGCAGAAAATAAGGATGTAAAGAGATAATGATGAAAGACTATAATATTTGTTTAAGCATTGAAGAAATGGACCCGGATTTTGCACGTATGAAACATGCATTAGAAAAAATTGCGAACGTGACCATTGTCGGTTTAAGCGGTTATTCACTGGCGGGCTTCGATATATTTATCGGCAAAAAAATGAGTCGCGAGATTTTGGCTACTGCCGATCAATTGCAGCTTATTTTTGCCTACAAAACCGGTGTCGATGATTTTCCGCTGGATGAGATCGCAAAACGGGGAATTCAGGTCATCAATTCCCATGCAGATTCGGATTTTATCGCACAGTATGCTTTTGGTCTGGGAATCAGTCTGACCAGCCGGATTCCGGAATTTGACAAAAAATTCCGCTGCGGCATCTGGTATGATCATGAGAATCCTTATTGGAAAAGTATTTTTGAAATGAAGATTGGTCTCGCAGGCTATGGTCATATCGGTCAGGCGATTCACAAGATCCTCTACAACAACCGGATTGACACCTACACGATCAATCGGGGAAAAAAATATGCGCACATCAAAACCGTACCGGATCTGACCACACTGTGTGATACCTGTGATATGCTCATTCTGTCACTGCCCAAGATTCCGGCCACCGATTGTATCATTGACCGAGAGATGCTCACTCACCTGAAAAATAAATACCTCGTCAACGTAGGACGAGGTAATTGTATTGATCTGCGGGCATTATTTGATGCGCTAAGTAACAAGGAGCTTGCAGGTGCCGCCATCGACACCTGGAATCAGAAACCGGCAAAGGATGAAGTGGATTTTTTCCCTTTTGAGGTTCCGCTGCACACACTTGATAATATCGTTCTCTCTCCGCATCAGGCGATGAAGGTCAGCCGCGGACATGAACAATATGTCACAGATATCACGAAAAAGGTGATCAGCTATATCCTGACCGGGGAACTATCAGATATCGTAGATTTACAAAAAGGTTACTAATAACAATTTTTTTATTACTTCTGCTCAATATACAACACGCCCAGTGTTCCCGGACCGCAGTGGCTGGAAATGACGCCGCCGGCCCGGGTTTCTATGATCTCATCAAAGATACCCAGACTCTCTAAGTAAGCGCGTACCTCACCCACTATCTGCACATCACAGCCGGAATGGGTGATGAAGATGCGGTCTTTTTTTGCTCTTCGCAAGCCTTCCTCCTGATCCTTCACATAGGAGAGAACGGCTGTCTTGATCTTTCCCCTGTATTTTTTTGCAGGATGCATTGCGCCTTGCTCTACAACGATCTGCGGATGCAGCTTTAACGCTCCTCCGACCAGTGCTGCCACTCCGCTGCATCTTCCGCCACGGTGCAGATATACCAGTGTGTCAACCACAAAGCTTGCCCGTACATACGGTTTGTATTCCTCAATTGTCTGCACGATCTCTGCGGCACGTTTTCCTTCTTTTGCAAGTATAGCAGCCTCAACCACAAGCAGTCCGATCCCTGTAGACAGATTGGCCGAGTCAATGACGTGTACCCGGTTGCTTGCCTCCAGTTCCTCCGCTGCCATCATCATGACCTGTCCACTGCTGGACATGGAATTGGAGATGGAAAAACAGATCAGCTCGTCTCCACGATCAATATACGGCTTCATCAGATTGATGGCATCTTCGAGTGCCGGTGCGGAAGTCTTTGGTGTCGTAGCGTGTTCATCCGCCCACCGATAGATTTCTTCCGGTGTGATATTTTTACCGTCCAGATACTCTTCATCTCCAAGTATGATATGCAGCGGCAAAATATCCACATCATATTTTTCCAGTATATCTTTTGACAGATCGCAGGTGCTGTCAGAAATAATTTTTATCATGTCATCCCCCTCTTTTTATCGAGTTTTACAATCACAGGCTTTCGAGCGAAAACCTGTCACTGAATTATATCATTTCTAAAAGAGAGATACAAGGTGTTGGACACCTTTCATACATTCCATCCTTCAAAACGACTTCCTCAATTGCTTCTTTTGAATCTGTTGTACCTTTTCGTACTCAAAATCACAAATATCTGCAATCTCTTCGACCGATTTTCCTTTGCCGAGCAATCTGATAATCAATTCTTGTCTTTCCTGGGCTCTGCCCTCTGCTCTGCCCTCTGCTCTGCCCTCAATTTTTCCATCCTCATATATATCATCAATCGCCTTGCACATATTTATATATCCTCCTTCTTCCTGTACTTCTGCCTCTTGTAATAATTGTTCTGAATGCGTATACTGACTCATTACAAGATATGCATCTTTTTCTACTTTTTGATAAGATCTATCATTTTTAAGCAATGCTCGAATCGCAGTCTTATCCTGCGAACATTTGATAAATTGCAAGACCTGCTTTAAATCTGTCTTTAATTCACTGATCTGTTCCTCACTCAATTTGCGTATTTCGATCAGATTTACACGGTAATTCTGCACCTTATCCTTCAAATCCTCGGGCAACTGCGTCAGATCCAGCATTCCCTGTAAATCTGTACTTCCGTCCCACTCTTCCAATCCGGAATACAATAAAAAAGTAATTGTTGGTTTTAGCCGGTCTGTTTTCCGGAAACGATAAAGATATTCCGATCTTTGAAGCAATGCTTTCGGCAGCTTTTTGATTTTTCTTGCAATCTTACGGCGCTGCTTCTCATAATTTGCTACCGTGTAGGTCAGTTCCCGGAGTGGGTACGCATAGTCGATGACTTCCTGATTCTCAATTCCGATAATGCAAAAATTCACGCCAAACGCTACGCGCCGGACTATATCCCGCATTTTGGAAAACGCATCCTTTCGAACCATGAAATATCCTTTTGCGTCCTCAGTATGTACATCCTTTTCCTGTACATACTGTACACCATTACAGCCAAAGCAATTCACAAAATCCGCAAATCGCTCCTCGTCTTCAAAGTACGAAGACCATGTGATGTCTTTCTTCAATAATGTCCTCCTTCTCAGGAGTCGCTTTTTCATGGACTCCTGCTTAACATATGTGTGATTGGTTTTAAAAGCAAGAATTCCATAAAATCACTTTTGAAAAATACTTTGGATATATTAGATTATTTTGTTTAATGAAAAAATTGCTTTGCATAGATTTTAACACCTACACAAAGCAACTTCAATGGTTTCAAATATTAAATTTTTATAAAATCC
>JALEJB010000074.1 GCA_022768825.1 Lachnospiraceae bacterium | reverse complement strand
TAAAACAAATTCATCTTGGTGGGAGTCCAATCTCCTTCCAAGATAAAGCCTCCGGCGGATTGCAGAGGTGCGCAGAAGAAGAATGTCATGCAAAGCATGACGCGCACCTCGCAGCAAGTACGCCAAGGCGTACTTGAACATAGTCGTGATAGTTAGAATATGGATTGAATTTGATAGAAAATTGCGAAACTCACGAATTCGTAGATAGGGAATACGAAGTCACATGTATCTCACAGGTACTTTGGAGCGGCTGGTACTTAGTGACCGTACTTTGGTCACTTATGTACCATTGCCAGCGACAAGTAGCGAAAGCGTGCCTGTGATACATGTGCTCGTATGACCTAAACGAAAACAGAAATTGAGTTTCGCAAATACCTAAAAAACAGAGGAAAAATTTTGAACGAATCAGAATTACAGAATATATTAAAACAGGTCAAACCGTATGATAAAGAATATGAGTCGGTTTGTGCGCATAACTGGAACCAGATCGGCAAACCGCTTGGCAGTCTTGGGAAGCTGGAGACGATTTTTTGCCGGATCGCAGGTATCCAGAGGAGCGTTTGTCCGACCATCAAAAAACGTGCCCTCATTGTCATGTGCGCAGATCACGGCGTCGTTGAAGAGGGTGTGACACAGACCGGGCAGGAAGTGACCGCCATCGTGGCAGAGAACTTTTTTGACCGCAAGACCTGTACCTCCATCATGTGTGAACAGGTAGGATGTGATCTGATGGTGGTGGATATCGGCATGGCAGTTGACACCCCACGCACGATCCGAAAAAAGGTGGCCTATGGGACAAAAAATATGGCAAAAGAACCCGCCATGACAAGAGAACAGGCGGTGGACGCGATTGCTGTTGGAATTGAATTTGCAAAAAACTGCCGGGAAAACGGCTTCCATATGCTTCTGACCGGAGAGATGGGAATCGGCAACACGACAGCCAGCAGTGCGGTGGCAAGCTGTCTGTTAAATGAGCCGGTGGAGCGCATGACAGGAAGAGGGGCAGGATTATCGAACCGGGGACTGGAGACAAAAATACGTGTGATCAAGTCCGCATTGAATCTTCATAAGCCGAATCCGGACGACCCCATCGATGTCTTATCCAAGGTCGGCGGATTGGATCTGGCGGGTATGTGCGGCGTGTTTTTAGGGGGAGCGATCTACGGTCTTCCGGTTTTGATCGACGGAGTGATCTCCGCTGTGGCGGCATTGCTGGCGGCGCGGATCTGTCCACCGGCAAAAGAATATATGATCGCCACCCATGTCTCCAAAGAACCGGCAGCACAGTTGGTTTTGGATGCGTTGGGACAAAAAGCAGGGCTTACCATGGACCTGTGTCTGGGGGAAGGTTCCGGGGCGGTGGCCTTTTTACCGCTGCTGGATCTGGGAGAAACGATTTATTTGGAAATGGGTACGTTTGATGATATTCATGTGGAAGCTTATCAGACGTTTGAGGAATAGGATGTTTGTACTGATCATTGGTGGAAGCGGAAGCGGAAAAAGTGAATATGCGGAGCAGAGACTGCTGGAGGCTGACGGTGGACATAAGATCTATCTGGCAACGATGCAGCCCTTTGGACAGGAGGGAGCGGAACGGATTGCAAGACACCGGAAGCTTCGGGCGGGCAAAGGCTTTGCGACGGTGGAATGTGCGGATCACATCGAAACGCTTTCGCTTGCAGAGAATACGGATGTATTGTTAGAGGATCTGTCCAATCTGCTTTCCAATGAGATGTTCTCGCCTGCCGGGCGGGGAATGGATTGTCTCGATGTGATCAAGCATGGCTTGCAAGCACTCATCCATCAGACGAAAAATCTGGTGATCGTGACCAATCAGGTGGACAGTGACGGATGTGATTGGGACGGTGAGATGGCGGCTTTTGTACGGCTGCTTGGCGAGTTAAATCGCTTTTTGGCATCCCTGGCTGATGAAGTGATCGAGGTCGTGGCGGGTATCCCACTGACGATCAAGATAGATGAAAAGGAAGTTCGAACATGAAATTATGGAATAGTCTGAAAATCGCTTTTGCCATGTATTCCAAGATTCCGGTATGCAAAGCGGATTGGGAAAAGGAAAAGATGCCTTACGTCCTGTGCTGTTTTCCGCTTGTGGGAGTAGTCATCGGACTGTTGGTGTATGCATGGTATCTCTTGGCCGGCCGCTTTGCGATTGGCGATCTGATGCGGGCAGCAGGAGCTGTCATGATTCCGGTGTTTGTTACCGGTGGGATCCATCTGGATGGATTTTTGGATACGATGGATGCGTGGCATTCCTATCAGCCGAAGGAAGAGAAGCTGCGTATTTTGAGTGACCCGCATACGGGTGCTTTTGCAGTGATTGGTACGGTTGGCTTGTTTATCTGCAATCTGGGAATCTGGTCGGACTTATCGCAGGAAAGTGTGGCGTGTCTCCTGCCGGGCTTTGTACTCAGTCGCGCCCTCAGCGGCTTTAGCGTAGCAGTTTTTCCATGCGCCAAAAATACCGGTCTGGCATCCATGTTTCAGAGCGTGGCGCATCGAAAAACAGTAGCGGTGGTATGTGTCATGGAGGCAGTGGCGGTGACCGGAGTGCTGGTTTTTCTATCGCCCCTTCGCTGCATCTGCATGGTGCTGGCGGCGGTGGGAACATTGTTGTTTTACAGACAGCTTGCAAGGAAACAGTTCGGCGGCATCACCGGCGATCTGGCAGGATGGTTTTTGCAGACCTGTGAATGCGTGATGGCATTTGCGGTCTGGTTAGGAGATACGGTATGGTTTTCGTAATCGGAGGAAGTGCTTCCGGCGCAAAAGAATATGCGGTCCGGTATTATGTGGAACAGCTGCAGGCGCAGGGGGATCTGATCTTAAATTATCAGGATGAGATCCGAC
>JALEJB010000056.1 GCA_022768825.1 Lachnospiraceae bacterium | reverse complement strand
ATTGGGAGAACAAATCAAACAAGCTCGTGAGGATAAGAATTACTCGCAAGAAGAATTGGCAAATAAAATCGAAGTAAGCCGGCAGGCAATCTCGAAGTGGGAAAATGGTGTAGCAGTTCCAACAGGTATTAATAGAGAAATCATTCAGAGTTTTTATTTTGTAATGCAGATGGTGAATGGATTATGACAGTCCTATCATGCGGAAGATGGGGCGAGGTGGAAACAGAAAAAGGTCCGGTGGACCTTTTTTCCACCGAGCCGACCGACGAGCCATGCATGGCGAGGAGAACTTGAACCTACGGGTTCAAGGGACTCCTCACCATGCAAAATAAAAGGGTTAAGCCTAATGGCTTAACCCTTTTATTTTGACCTGCGGAAGATGGGACTTGAACCCACACGACTGCAATAGCCACAAGATCCTTAGTCTTGCTCGTCTGCCAGTTCCGACACTTCCGCATACCGTCATTTTTCGACGACCATGTTATTGTAGCAAGTAATCTATCAAATGTCAATAACAAAAATAATTTTTTTCAAACATTTACGAAAGCAGTTCCTGAATCAGTTCCGTTAGCTGGATACGGATCTTGGTGCGTCGGATGCCGGTGTAGCCGACGAGGTCAGCCATGCGCATCAGATATTCATAGCATGCAATCGACAGCTCCGGACGACGGATCTCCATCATGAAAAACGGACTGGAATTGCTGACGAGAAGAGCCAGACCGGATTCACCGGAAAACAGATGGTAGGTCTGCGGATGCTTGGGATTGATCGGAATAAAACAGTAATTCTCATACTTGTCCATCAACTTGATGATATGCTGTAAATGTCGGGCATAGATTTCCGGAGTATAGACCGGGTGATGTTCGTGTGTGCTGTAATCCATACCAACCAGAACCTTACCGGCGCGGATGTCCTCAGGAGACGAAAGCGTGCACAGTTCAATACAGATGTTGCGGGAGAGTTTTTCCTCAAAGAGTGCGGCGTTATCCCGGTGCATCGTAGTCTCCTCGTGTTTTTGCAGGTCAACTCTTATGTACTTATTTCTTATTATATTAAAAAAGTCATCATATGCAATAAAAGTGTCATCAAAAATGACGTGTCATTACAGGTGACAGATTCCGATTGCGTGTTGAAATGAGGAAAAAACAATGCTAAGATGTAATAATTGGATTTTTAAATAAATTGCGGTAGTCTGCTTATTGGCAGGATGCCCCATGAAAAGTGACACAAAAAATGTCATTTCAACCATACTTTTATGAGGAGAAAAAGATGCAGGTAGAAGAATGTTATCAGTTATTTAAAGGAAGTTATGAGGATGTCAAGTCACGTTTGTTAAAGGATGAGTTGATCCGTCGTCTGGTCGTCAAATTTTTGGCCGATCCCAGCTATGACAGACTTGCGGCAGCGATGGAACAGAAAGATTACGGAGAGGCGTTTCGTGCGGTACATACATTAAAAGGTGTCAGTCAGAACTTGAGCTTTGACTGTCTGAGTGAGTCCACCCACCTGATGACAGAGGCTTTGCGTCAGTGGGAGAGCACACCGGTTGACGAGGAAGCATGTGAGAAGCTGTGGAAACAGGTGTCTGCGGATTATGCGCTTGTTGCGGACGCAATCCGCAAGCTGGCCGAAGCTGACGAATAAATGGTTGAGAGAGAATATAGTTAAGAGAGAATATTGAATGGAAAAGATCAGAGCACGGCTTACAAATAATGGATTTACTGCGGATCAGATTGCCGAGATCGAAGCCGGAGCCAGAGAGGGACTCGACATCTCTTTTGTGCGAAGAAAGAGCTGCTTGCAATTCAGATGAAGCAGATTCGATATGGACTCGAACTGGTTTTTTTTCGCACCTATGTGGCGGGTCTGGACGGCATCGTCACTCTGGAGATGAAGTCAGCAGGAGCCAATGCGTTGTCTGAGATCCATATGAATGTGACGAATCTCCTGACGGTGCCGGAGGTCACACTTGCTACCGGTGATGTGAATTATGAAGGCAATGTGTTTGTCATCGGCAATGTGGGAAGCGAAGCGGAAATCTATGCCACCGGGGATATTCTGGTGGGAGGTTTCGTGGAAGCTGCGCATCTCCTAGCCGGTGGTGATATCATGATCAGGCAGGGCATGAATGCTTCTGGCGAGGGTGAGATCCGTGCGGCCGGTAATGTCAACGGATGCTTTTTTGAAGCTACAAAGATCTATGCAGAGGGAGACATTCAAGGCGATTATTTTATGAACTGCGATCTGTATGCCCAGGGTCGGACCTATGTGCTGGGTAAAAAAGGAAGTCTTGCAGGCGGTACGGCTTGTGCCGAGCAGGGTCTGCGTGTCAACATTCTGGGAAATCAGGCAGGACTTGCGACTTATATCCGGCTGGGAGTGAGTGAACGGTTGCATAAGCAGGAACTGGAATTGCATGAACAGATGCGAAGTATCCATGCGGAATTGGATACACTTACCAGAGCCTATGAAGATTATGCAAGAAAATACCCACCGCAGATCCGGAATTCGATGGAGCTGTTTGCAAAAGTCCAGAGTGCTATTTACACAAAGGAAAAAGAACTGGAAGAATGTGAAAACGAAAAATGAGATAAAGAATAATGAGGAGAACATGATGAAAAAGAAAAAACTGATCAGTGGATTGCTGTGTCTTGCGATGACCGCAACACTTCTTGGAGGATGCGCCGGACAGAAAACGACAGAAGAGACAGCAGACGGGAAGGAGAAGGTGACGATCGCACTTTGGGGCAACCAGCTGTTGGAACATTATACCGAGTATCTGTGTGATTCGTTTCCGGATGTGGAGTTTGAATTTACACTGGCTACCAACTCGACGGATTTCTACCGGTTTTTAAATGATCATGACGATCTGCCGGATATCCTGACAGTACGTCGCTTCTCACTGAAGGATGCGGTGCTTTTGAAAGATATGCTCTACGATTTGGGCGATACAGAACTGGCATCCACCTTTTACGGCACCTATTTAGACCACTATACCTATGATGACGGTACGGTCAACTGGCTGCCGACCTGTGCGGAAGTGGACAGTCTGATCATCAATGAGACACTGTTTGACGAGTATCAGGTGGAGATCCCGACAGATTATGCATCCTTTATCTCAGCCTGCGAGGCTTTTGAAGAGGTGGGAATCCGGGGCTTTGTATCGGATTTTGCCTCTGATTATACCTGCATGGAGACCTTGCAGGGCTTTGCCATCTCATCTCTTTTGTCGATGGAAGGACGTGAGTGGCGTCAGAAATATGAAAGCGGAGCAACCAATCAGCTTTCCGAAGAAGTGTGGTTACCTGTTTTTGAAAAATTCTTTGACGTGAAGGATGGCATCGGTCTTGGCACAGAAGATGCCCAGATGGTCAACAGGGACCCGAAGGATCTGTTTATCGAAGGAAAAGCGGCGATGTACCGCGGAACCGGTGCGGACATTATCACGTTTCCGGGAAGAGGCGAGGATAAAGTGCTTCTGATGCCATACTTTGGAGATACACAGGAGGAAAATTGGTTTCTGACCTATCCGACTTTCCAGATTGCAGCCAGCAAAAAGGCGATGAAAGATCCAAAGCGAGAGGAACTGATCCTGGACATTATGGAAGCGATGCTGGGACAGGAGGGACAAAATCATATCTCTTATGGAAAAAACATGGTGCCATACAACAAAAATGTGACACTGGAGCTGTTACCGGAGCTGGAGAACCTTAATCCGTATATTGATGAAAATAAGATGTATATCCGCCTTGCGTCAAACGATATGTTCCGGGTTTCCCAGAGCGTGGTGCAGAAGATCTTAAACGGAGAATTGACCACACCGGAGGCTGCGCTTGCAGATTTCAATACACAGCTGGAACAAGCAGACGCATCGGATGAAAAAGTGGCACATATTGACAATGCTTATGCCAACGAGTTTACGCAAAAGCACGGAAATCAGGCAGCATCGGCGATCTTCAATACGATCCGTGAGGAGAACGGTGTGGATCTGATGTTTGGTCAGTCCTGCTATGTCGCCAGTGACATCTATGAAGGTGATTATACCCAGAAGGATCTGTCTTATCTGTGTAAAAATGATGGTGGATATCCGGTGATCGTCACGCTGACCGGCGATCAGGTGTACCGGCTGGTAGAATCGACACTGGCACTGACCGGAAACAGAGGATCGATCTGCAATGACAGTACGATGTATGTATCCAGCGGCTTTGAAATGGATCTCTCCAAGAACGAGGAAAACGGATATGTCTTAAATGGATTGACCGTGGAGGGAAAAGAACTGGATCGAAGTGCGCAGTTTTCTGTCCTGATCTATAGTGACCGTGACTGGTATCTGCCGGTTATCTTAGAAAAGATCGGTTGTGAGGAATTTAATGCCGATATTCCAAACTGCAACCAGTATCTATACAAACGTCTGGTAGAAGATGGTGGACAGCTGGCTGAGCCTACGGATTATCTGAAACTGAGATAAGCGTAAAACATTTAGCCACAGAAGAACGACGATGGGAGAGGCGGGGAAGTACTTATGCCAAAAACAAATCGGATCAAAAAATATATCTTGCCTATGCTGTGTGCCATTGCAGTCATGGCGGTTCTGGGAGCGGGTGTAGTTTACATCCGCTCCTATATGGAGCAGCAGACGGTACAGGAGAAATCTTCACAGCTGGAAGAGATCATTGCGCAGATTCGTGTGAATCTGGAATACGGGCTGGAAAATCATTGGAATCTTCTTGCCGGAATAGAAGCGGCTGTAAAGGGGACGCATTATGACAGCGAGCAGGAACTGTATGCTGCGATTGATGGGATGCAGAAGGAGTTTCGTACCGATCTCTACGGATGTCGTATGATGCTTTTGGACTCGATGGGGATGGCCTGTCTGGATGAAGGAAGGGTAGGAATTTGGGATGATATCGATCGTATTGCCGATGGGCAGATCCATCATACCTTTGTCTCGGATACGAGCAATGTGGACGGAACCTATCTGATTTTTGCAAAAAAAATGGAGCTTCCGATCACGGTCGGAACAGATGAAAAAAAGTATACTCATCTGGTTATGCTCAAAGATATCGTCACTCTGAAAAAATATTATACGACAGAGTCTTATGGCGGAAATGTGGCGACCTATATCATCAAGGAAAATGGCGTTCAGGCCTATTATGACGCAAATGATGCGGATATCATCGGTGTGCGCAATGTATTCAAAGCATTGGCAGAAGCGGAATATATTCAGGGCAGAAGCTTTGATGCCATCAAAGAGCAGGTGGACAGCGAGGGAATTGCGGCGGCAAACATTCTTCTGGATCAGACGGAGTACTATTACTGTCTGGCATCGCTGACGGATTATGGGATGACGTTGATGTTACTCATTCCGTCGGAATATGTGGCGATCAGTACGATGAATATGATGAATTCCACCATTCGGGTGATGATCGTCTTCGTGTTTTTTCTGATCCTTGTCATGATGCTGGCACTCATCAGTGTTGTGATGGTACAGCGCAGTAATCAGATGGTCAAGATTGAGCAGGAAAACAATCAGGAGCTGCAGCGTCTCAAGCAGGCAGCCGAGGATGCCCTCAATGTGGCGGAAACAGCGAATAAATCCAAGAGTACCTTTTTATCCAATATGTCTCACGACATCCGTACACCGATGAATGCGGTCATCGGATTTGCGACGCTGGCACTGACCAATGTGGAGAATCCGGAAAAAGTCAGGGATTATCTGTCAAAGATCCTGTCTTCGAGCAATCATCTGTTGAGCCTGATCAATGATATTCTGGATATGAGCCGCATTGAGAGCGGAAAGATCAATCTTGAGGAGACGGAGGCAAATCTGTCCGAAATGCTCCATGATATCAAGACGATCATCAGTGGTCAGATCCATGCCAAACAGTTGGAACTGTATATGGATGTGATGGATGTCACGGATGAGGATGTCTACTGTGATAAGACCCGACTGAATCAGGTGTTTTTGAACCTGTTATCCAATGCGATCAAATTCACATTGCCGGGCGGTACCGTATCTGTCCGTATCAGGCAGATCCATCAGGCACCGGAAGGAATGGGAGCCTACGAGATCCGGGTCAAGGATACCGGTATCGGTATGAGCCGGGAATTTGCCAAGCGTATTTTTGATCCTTTTGAGAGAGAGCGGACTTCGACCGTCAGCAGGATTCAGGGAACCGGTCTTGGAATGGCAATTTCCAAAAACATCATTGATATGATGGGTGGTACCATTGAGGTGATCACCGAACAGGGCAAGGGAACGGAATTTGTCATCGGTCTGACACTTCGACTGCAGTCAGAGCGGAGAACCGTAGAACAGATCAAAGAGCTGGAAGGATTGAAGGCTCTGGTGGTGGATGATGATTTTGAAACCTGTGACAGCGTGACCAAAATGCTTTTTCAAGTGGGAATGCGTTCGGAATGGACGATGTTTGGCAAGGAGGCGGTGCTTCGCGCGAGACAGTCAGTGGAGCGAAACGATGCCTTCAATGTCTATATCATCGACTGGCGGCTGCCGGATATGAACGGCATTGAGGTGACCAGACAGATCCGAAGTCTCGGAGATGACACGCCGATCATCATTCTCACTGCTTATGATTGGAATGATATAGAGGAGGAGGCGTTAGCAGCCGGAGTGACCGCTTTTTGTTCGAAACCGATGTTTATGTCTGATTTGAGAGATTCCCTTCTGGCTGCGCTTGGACAGCGTCAGCCCAAATCGGATTACAGCCTGCCGTCTGCCGGTGCGGCCGTTGATTTTACAGGCAAGCGATTGCTGCTGGCAGAGGATAATGAATTGAACCGTGAGATCGCGTTAGAGATTCTCGGTGAGTACGGATTTGTGATCGATGCGGCAGAAAACGGACAGGAAGCCTTGAACAAGATCGCAGCTTCGAAACCGGGGGATTATGATCTGATCCTTATGGATATTCAGATGCCGATCATGGATGGCTATGAGGCGACACGTCGTATCCGTGGGCTGAATGATCCGGTACTGTCTGAGATTCCGATCCTGGCGATGACGGCGAATGCCTTTGACGAGGATCGAAAGCGGGCACAGGAAAGCGGTATGAACGATTTTCTTTCAAAGCCGATCGTCATCGAAGAGATGTTGGAAGTATTACAGAAGGTATTTGAACATTGATGGATATATTGGCTCATCCTTGGATGGAAGGGAGAAATTTACCCGAAATTTACAAGTATCTGATAGTAGATTTTACATCGCTTACCTAGAATGTTTTTAAAACATTTGAAAGGCAGGAAAAGCGTATGTACAGTTATATATGGAAAAGTTTAGAGAAGCAGGCATGGTCAAAGCTTACCAGACAGAAAGTGTTTTTGGTGAGTGCCATGCTTGCTTTTGGTTTTATTGGAGCGATTCTGTGGGGACTGATCGGAAAGGTCTTTTTGCCGGACGGTAGCTGGTTACTCTGTTTTATCGGATATCCGGCTGTGTTTGGCGGATTCTTTGGTGGATTTTTATTTCTGGGCGGATGCGATACCTAATTTTTACACAACTTTTACGATGCGGTGGTTTTGGATTTTACATTCGACCGATAAGATCATTCTTGTCAAATGAAAAGTTGAAAATTCAAAAAAGAAAAGAGAGGAAATGCATTATGAAGAAAAAACTTTTGGCATTGTTACTTACAGCAAGTATGCTGACACTTGGAGTTGTTGGCTGTGGAAGCACACAGACGACCAGCGATAATTCGGATCAGACGACCGAGAGCGAGGCTGCCGTATCAGATGGTTCAACAGAGACAGAAGAAACTACAGAAGATACTTCCACAGATTTAAGCGGAACGATTTCACTGGCAGGAAGTACCTCTATGGAAAAGCTTTGCGAAGCATTATCAGAGAGCTTTATGGAGGCAAATCCGAGTGTAACAGTTACAACTGAGTATACAGGATCAGGAGCCGGACTGGAGTCTCTTGCAGCAGGAAGCATTGATATCGGTAACTCTTCCCGTCATCTGAAAGAGGAAGAATTAGCTACCGGTGCAGTGGAAAATGTTGTTGCAATTGATGGTATCGCAGTGATCACCAATACTTCCAATACCGTGACCGATCTCACATCCGATGATCTGGCAAAGATCTACAAAGGAGAGATCACCAACTGGAGCGAGCTTGGCGGAGCAGACGAGGCAATCGTTGTGATCGGACGTGAGGCAGGATCCGGAACAAGAGCTGCCTTTGAAGAGCTTCTTGAGATAGAAGATGCCTGCCAGTATGCGCAGGAGCTTGATTCTACCGGAGCTGTACTTGCAAAAGTGGCATCTACAAGCGGAACCATTGGTTATGTATCATTGGATGTAGTAGATGATACCGTCATCGGTATGTCATTGAACGGTGTAGAGCCAACCGAAGAGAATATCCTGGCAGGAGATTATCTCCTTTCAAGACCGTTTGTAATGGCTACCATGGGAGAAATCTCAGAGCAGAATGAACTGGTTCAGGCATGGTTTGATTACATCGCATCTGAGGATGGAAAGAATGTGATCTCATCTGTCGGACTCATTTTACCTCAGTAAGGAGTCATCAAATGATAAAAGCAGCGAAAGAAATGTTGGCACAGATCGTTTTCATCATTTGTGCTGTGATAGCAATTCTTGCTGTTGGTTCCATAACTGCTTACATGATACTGAAAGGAACCCCGGCACTGAAAGAGGTCGGGGTTCTTGATCTGTTATTTGGAAGCGTGTGGAAGCCGACAGCATCTGAGCCGTCATACGGCATATTATACATCATCTTATCTTCG
Organism: Lachnospiraceae bacterium; assembly: GCA_022768825.1. Lineage (GTDB taxonomy): Bacteria > Bacillota > Clostridia > Lachnospirales > Lachnospiraceae > W0P33-017. The sequence continues at coordinate 9,169 of JALEJB010000056.1, read as the reverse complement.
ATTGTTGGAACCGGAGCAGCTGTACTGATCGGTGTGCCGATCGGACTTTATACAGCGGTATTTTTGTCAGAGCTGGCAGAAAAAAGACTTGGAAACATCGTAGGAGGAGCTGTAGAGCTTCTGGCTGCGATTCCATCTGTAATCTACGGACTCATCGGTATGATGATCTTAAATCCGGTGATGTACCGGCTGGAGAAACTGATCTTTGCCAATAGTTCCACGCATCAGTTTACCGGTGGTTCGAATCTGCTGTCAGCGATCATCGTTCTTGCCGTCATGATCCTGCCCACCGTGATCAGTGTGAGCACCAGCTCAATGAAAGCGGTGACAGACAGCATGAGAAGCGCCTCCCTGGCACTTGGAGCGACAAAACTGCAGACGATTTTTAAGGTAGTCATTCCGGCTGCAAAATCAGGTATTCTGACCGGTATTGTGCTTGGAATCGGAAGAGCACTGGGCGAGGCGATGGCCATCAACATGGTGGCAGGCGGTTCGGTGAATCTGCCGCTTCCGTTCAATTCCGTGCGAACCCTGACAACGCAGATCGTCAGTGAGATGGGTTACGCATCCGGAATACACAGACAGGTGTTGTTTACAGTAGGACTGGTATTGTATTTGTTTATCATGGTCATCAATCTGGTTCTTCTCAGAGTACGTAAAGGAGGAAAGAACGGATGACAAAAAGCAGAAAAATAAAGGAATCCATTTTGTATGGACTGATCTATCTGTGTGCAGGTCTGTCGGTTGTCATTCTGGTGGGAATCATCTGTTATGTAATTGCAAAAGGAATTCGCTCCGTTAACTGGCAATTTCTGACAACGGTGACCTCTGTGCTGAAAGGTACGGTGGGAATTGCCGGAAATATTGTTAATACGATCTATATCATAGTGATCACGATGCTGATCGCCACCCCGATCGGTGTGGGCGCAGCGGTGTATCTCAATGAGTATGCCAAGCCGGGAAAGCTGGTAACAGCAATCGAGTTTGCAACAGAGACATTATCGGGTATTCCGTCGATCATTTTCGGATTGTTCGGAATGATGTTTTTCGGGCAGACGTTGGGACTCAGTTACTCGCTGCTGACAGGATCACTGACCTTGATCCTGATGGTTCTTCCGCTGATCACAAGAAACACACAGGAAGCGCTCAAAACCGTTCCCGATTCTTACAGAAGCGGTGCGATTGGACTGGGAGCGGGTAAGTTCCATATGATTCGCACGATCTTACTCCCGAGTGCGATGCCGGGAATCATCACCGGTGTGATCCTTGCAGTCGGAAGGATCGTCGGCGAGTCAGCAGCACTTTTGTTTACCGCAGGAAGCGGCAAGGCACTGCTCAAAGGACTGAGCTTTAAATTTTTGAGGGAAAAAGTGTTCCAATCCGGTGGTACGATGACGGTGCAGTTATATCTGTCTGCCACTAGTGAAGGCGATTTTGATACTGCCTTTGGAGTTGCGGTAGTTCTTCTTGTCATTGTCTTTCTGATCAATCTCGGAACGAAAGCACTGGCAAAAAAGTTCGATATCAATAGAGTGAAGTGAGGATAAAAATGAGGGATGATACGAAGATCTCAGTTCGTGATCTGAACCTGTATTACGGGGAAAATCATGCGCTGAAAAATGTAAGCATGGATATACGGGCGAATGCGATTACAGCATTTATCGGACCGTCGGGTTGCGGTAAATCTACTTTTTTAAAGACATTAAACAGAATGAATGATCTGGTGGAAAATGTCAGGATCGAAGGAAAGGTTCTTTTGGATAACCAGGATATCTATGCAAAAGGTGTGGACAAAACCATTCTGAGAAAGCGGGTTGGTATGGTATTCCAGCAGCCGAATCCGTTTCCGATGAGCATTTATGATAATATTGCATATGGACCGCGCGTTCACGGAATCAAGAGCAAGTCGAAGCTGGATCAGATCGTAGAGGAAAGTCTGCGGGGTGCCGCAATTTTTGATGAGGTCAAGGACCGCCTGAAAAAATCGGCTCTGGGCTTATCAGGCGGTCAGCAGCAGAGAATCTGTATCGCAAGAGCACTGGCAGTACAGCCGGAGGTGCTGTTGATGGATGAACCGACTTCGGCATTGGACCCGATCTCCACTTCAAAGATCGAGGAGCTGATGGAGGAATTGAAAAAGAAATATACCGTTGTCGTTGTGACACATAATATGCAGCAGGCAGTGCGTGTATCGGATGATACGGCATTTTTCCTCGTCGGCGAGATGGTGGAGTTTGCGGAAACAAAGACGCTGTTTTCTTATCCGCAGGATAAGCGGACAGAAGATTATATTACAGGAAGGTTTGGTTGATTATGAGAAGTAAATTTGACGAACAGCTTGTTGAACTGAATCATGAAATGATCAAGATGGGAACCATGATCGAAGAGTCCATCGCACAGGCAGTCAATGCATTGTGTAAAAAAGATGTCGAGTTAGCCAAAAAAATTATGGAAGGTGATGAGGAGATCGACCGTGCCCAGAAGCGGATCGAAAATATCTGTTTTAATCTGCTCATCCAGCAGCAGCCGGTGGCAAGAGATCTTCGTACCATTACAGCGGCTATGAAAATGGTGACGGATATGGAACGAATCGGAGATCATGCGGCGGACATCTCAGAGATGACGATCTCTATGGGAAAAAGCGCATATGAAGCGAATCTGTCCCACATCAACAAAATGGCATCCGAGACAGTGCTGATGCTGAACTGGAGTATAGAGGCATATGTGAGCAAGGATAAGCAGAAGGCGAAAGAGGTCATCGACCATGATGATATCGTGGATAGACTTTTTGATGAGACAAAGAAGGATATCATTAACCTGATTCTGCAAAATCCAAAGGATGGAGAAGAAGCCACCGATCTTCTGATGGTCGCAAAATATTTCGAGCGGATCGGAGATCATGCGACGAACATTGCGGAATGGGTCATCTATTCGCTTCGCACATCCGCAGATGAAAACTAGTTGAAAATTCTACGTAAAAAATTTACATAAAATTTACATAAAACTGTCCATAGATTTTACATAACCTTAGTATGATAGGTGCATTGTAAAATGTATCTGTAATATGTGACGAAAAGATTATGTCAAGGAGATAAAATCTATGGATATTTTTAATTTACTTACGATGATCGGTGGGCTTGCACTGTTTTTGTACGGAATGACGGCAATGGGCGACGGGCTCTCAAAAATGGCAGGCGGTAAGCTGGAGTCAATTCTAGAAAAACTCACATCAAAACGGATCTTTGCAGTTCTGCTTGGTGCCGGAGTGACGGCTGTCATCCAATCGTCATCTGCCACAACGGTCATGGTCGTGGGATTTGTCAATTCCAAGATCATGCAGCTTTCGCAGGCAGTGGGTATCATCATGGGTGCCAATGTGGGTACGACGATCACCTCATGGATGCTCTCACTGACCGGAATAGAGGGCAGCAATCTGTGGTTAAAGCTGTTGAAGCCGTCCTCTTTTTCGCCGATACTGGCGGCGGTCGGAATCATTCTGATGATGACTTCAAAGGAAGAAAGCAAAAAGAAAGATATCGGAAATATTTTTCTCGGCTTTGCCATTCTGATGTTTGGAATGGAGACGATGAGCGATGCGGTGGCACCGCTTGCCGACAATCCGCAGTTCGCAAGCTTGTTTACTGCTTTTTCCAATCCGGTATTGGGTCTGCTGGCGGGAGCTGTACTGACTGCGATCATCCAAAGCTCCTCTGCATCAGTGGGTATTTTGCAGGCATTGTGTTCCACCGGAGCGGTCAGCTATGCGGTGGCGCTGCCCATCATCATGGGACAGAATATCGGAACCTGTGTCACCTCGATCCTGTCCTCGATCGGCGCAAGTAAAAATGCAAAACGGGCCGCATCGATCCATCTGTTTTTCAATCTGATCGGTACGATCGTATTTTTGATCGTATTTTATGCGCTGAATCATTTTATCGGTTTTGCATTTATGGACACTTCGGCAAATGCTGCCGGCATTGCGGTGATCCACAGTTTGTTTAATATCGGCTGCTGTATCATGCTCTATCCGTTTGCAAACGGACTGGTCAAGCTGGCAAGCTTTGTCATTCCGCAGACGGATGAGGATGAGACCAAAGAAGAAGAACCGGTCGTTGTATTGGATGAGAGATTTTTGGAGCGTCCTGCTTTTGCAATGGAGATCTGTCGTAATGCTGCGATCCAGATGGCAAATGAGACGCTGGAAGCCATCACGCTGGCACTGGATGTGATCGGAAACTTTGATAAGAAAAAGGCTGGTCGTGTTTACGAACTGGAAGAGCGGGTGGATCAGTATGAGGATGTGCTTGGTACGTATCTGGTCAAGCTTTCCAGCAGGAATCTGTCAAAAAATGACAGTCTGAGCATGTCGGTTTTGCTGCACGGTATCAATGAGTTTGAGCGGATCTCCGATCATGCGATCAATCTCGTCCAGTCTGCTCAGGAGATGAAGGACAAGGCAGTAGAGTTTTCCAAAAATGCCAGATATGAAGTGGACACGATCACACGGGCAGTATATGATATCGTCACGCATACGGTTCGGGTGTTCCGGGATGAGGATATCGAAGACGCAGTGCACATAGAGCCTTTGGAAGAGGTCATTGATGGATTGACCAAAGAGATCAAACAGCACCATGTGAAACGACTGACCAAGGGAAAGTGTACGATTGAGCTTGGTCTGATCTTAGAGGATATGCTGACGAATCTGGAGCGTGTTTCCGACCACTGCTCGAATGTGGCGGTAGAGATGATCGCAATTCATGAGGAAGGCTATGATACCCATGAATATTTCAATTCATTGTCTCCGCAGAAAAAGGCACTGTTCGATGATGAATATGAAAAAATAAAATTGAGGTATCCGCTGACAAAAGCCTATGATACAATAGAAGACAAGAAAGGAAAAGGCAAAAAGAAGAAAGATAAGGTGAAGAATTAATGGCTTTGGTCTATATCATAGAAGATGATGAGAGTATTCGTGAAATCGAAGAATTTGCCCTGAAAAATGCCGGGCATAAGGTGGTTGGTTTTGCAGACGCAAAAAGCTTTTACAAGCAGATGGACGCAGTGATCCCGGAACTGGTGCTGGTAGATATCATGCTTCCGGACGAAAACGGAAATGAGATCGTAAAGAAGCTGCGCAGAAATCCGGAAACCAAAAAGCTGCCTGTTATTATGGTGACGGCCAAGACGACAGATCTGGATCTGGTGAAGGGGCTGGAGGACGGCGCGGATGATTATATCAAAAAGCCGTTTTCCGTCATGGAACTGATCTCCCGCGTGAAGGCAATGCTTCGAAGAACCGAGCCGGATGATGTACGGTTCATTCAGTTTGACGAACTGACGCTCAATAATGAAAAGCATGAGGTATCGCTTGGCGGAAAGATGATCGTCCTGACGTATAAGGAGTATGAGCTGCTGCAGTATCTTCTGGTGAACAAGGGAATCGTACTGGAGCGGGACAGCATCATGGAACATGTCTGGGGGATGACCTACGAAGGTGAATCGCGTACGCTGGATATGCATATTAAGACCCTGCGTCAGAAGCTGGGCGAATACGGAAGCAGAATCAGAACAGTCAGAAATGTTGGGTATGTGATCGAATGAAACGAAAAATTAATCTTCGGCTGGTGTTGATCGCGATATTGGCGATCCTGGCATCGACGCTGAGTATTACAATTGTATATTACAGTCTGTTTCAAAAACAGGTCAGAAAAGATCTGAGTGTCAGCGCAAAGCTGCTCAAGGATACGCATTATTTTGAATCATATGGTGCAGACGCAGACGGGATCGATCTGTCAACGGATGTTGATGAGTTTCGTGTGACATGGATCGCTGCGGACGGCACGGTGCTCTACGACAATGATGCCGGGGCCGCCCAGCTAAAGAATCATTCGAATCGTCCGGAGATCAAGTCAGCGTTTGAAAGCGGAACCGGGGAATCGGTCAGACGATCCGATACGATGAATCAGAATACCTTTTATTATGCCTTGCTTCTTGATAACGGCACGGTGCTTCGTGTTTCCACAGAGGCGGAAAGTATCTGGTATGTGTTTCTGACAGCGGCCCCGATGATTCTTTTGATCGTACTCATCATCATTCTGGTGTGTGTCATGCTCTCAAAGATGCTGACCAGACAGCTGATCAGTCCCATTGAGACGATGGCAGAAAATATTGAGGATACATCTGTGGAACCGCCTTACAGGGAACTGGTTCCCTTTGCGAATATGATCCGACAGCAGCATACGGATATCCTGTCAGCGGCAAAGGCAAGACAGGATTTTACCGCAAATGTGTCCCATGAGTTAAAGACTCCGCTGACAGCGATCTCCGGATATGCGGAGCTGATGGACAACGGAATGGTAAATGAAGAGCAACAGAAGCATTTTGTTCAGGAAATCCGAAAAAATACCGACCGTCTGTTGTCTCTCATCAATGATATCATCCGTCTCTCCGAGCTGGACCGCAGTGAAAAGGAGCCGGCATACGAGTCGCTGGATCTGTATGAGGTGGTTGCCGATTGTATGGACGCACTCAGAGTCAATGCCAACAAGAGACAGGTGGCACTGTATTTTCATGGAGAGCATTGCAGGATTCGGGCGAACCGGGAGATGATCCGGGAGCTGACCGACAATCTGGTACAGAATGCGATCCGTTATAACAAAGAAAACGGTTCTGTCTGGGTGGATGTCATCGCGGGTGACTCACCGGAGCTTGTGGTACGGGATAACGGAATCGGAATTCCGCCGGAAGACCAGAAGAGAGTATTTGAGAGATTTTACCGCGTGGACAAAAGCCGGTCAAAGGCCACCGGAGGAACCGGACTGGGGCTTGCGATCGTCAAGCATATTGTGGAGCTGCATGATGCAAAGATCGAGCTCACAAGTAAAGTGGGCGAAGGAACGCAGATTCATGTTGTATTTTAGAAGGGATTATATGTCCCTTCTTTTTTTTCTTTAAAGGAAATTCGAAAAACAGACGGAATAGTATTATTAGAGAGCTATGCAAAGGCTCAGCAACACCTTGGCGTTTGAGCCGGGAAAAGAGCTTCGAGAGAGCAGTGTTCATGGAGAGGACCTGAAAGGAGCAAAAATGACGATTCGAGAAGAACTGGAACAAAGGCAGTTGGACGTGCTCAGTCCTTATGCCTGTTTTGACGCAAATTCAAAAGGACGCGACAAGGATGAGCCGCAGTGTGACATTCGTCCGGTCTTTCAAAGAGATCGAGACCGTATCTTACATAGCAAGGCATTCCGGCGTCTCAAAAACAAAACACAGGTATTTCTGACACCGAAGGGCGATCATTACCGCACCCGCATGTCACATACCCTGGAGGTATCGCAGAATGCCCGCACGATTGCCAAGGCACTTCGCCTAAATGAGGATCTGGTGGAGGCGATTGCACTGGGACATGACCTGGGACATACACCCTTTGGTCATGCCGGGGAATTCATGCTGGATGAGCTGTGCGAAGGCGGCTTTCATCACAATGAGCAGAGCGTGCGTATCGTAGAGTGTCTGGAAAAGGACGGCGAGGGTTTGAATCTGACCTGGGAAGTCCGGGATGGGATCCGCAATCACCAGACCAGTCTGATGCCGAGTACTTTGGAAGGAAAGATCGTGCGCCTGTCCGACAAGATCGCCTATATCAACCACGACATTGACGATGCGATCCGTGCGCACATTCTGACAGAGGAGGATATTCCGTTAAAATACCGCATGGTTCTGGGCGGATCGACCAAAGACCGTCTGGACACCCTGATTCACGATATCATCATCAACAGTCAGGAAAAAAATGATATCATCATGTCGCCGGAGGTGGCAGAGGCGATGCAGGGACTTCGGAAATTTATGTTTGATAATCTCTATCGCAATTCCATTGCAAAGACCGAGGAGATCAAGGCGAGAGAGCTGCTTTCTAAGCTGTTTGCCTTTTATATGGAGCATCCGGATGAGATGCCGGAGCAGTACACGCGTATGATCGTTGCAGGAGAAAAGTTAGACCGGGTGGTCTGCGATTATATCGCGGGTATGACCGATCAGTATGCGATCGCGAAATTCAATGAATATTTTGTGCCGACCGCATGGCAGGTGAATTAATCTTGAAAGTAGATAAGACTCCCACCTCTATAGGTGGCGAGTAAAGCAAATTCGTCTTGGTGGGAGTCCAATCTCCTTCCAAGATAAAGCCTCCGGCGGATTGCAGAGGTGCGCAGCAGAAGAATGTCATGCAGAGCATGACAATCCTCGCAGCAAGTACGCCAAGGCGTACTTGAATAGGATACTGTGCCCTTGCAAAAGGGACAGTGTGCAGCGTCAGCCCATTTGCCGAAGGCAAATTTTGCATGGGCTGATGTTTTGGAAAGATACAGAAAGGAAAAGAAATGCCATTTTATTCAGATGAGATCGTGGAGGAAGTGCGGTCTAGAACGGATATCGTGGATATTATTTCACAATATGTAAAATTGCATAAAAGAGGAAGCACCTACATGGGGCTGTGTCCGTTTCACAATGAAAAGACACCATCTTTTTCCGTATCACAGGGAAAACAGATGTACTACTGCTTTGGCTGCGGCGCAGGCGGCAATGTCATCACATTTCTGATGAATTATGAGAATGCGACGTTTCCGGAGGCTTTGCAGGAGCTTGCCGACCGGGCGGGTGTGGAGCTGCCAAAACAGGAACTGTCTAACGAACAGAAGCGGGAAGCGGATCGAAAAAGCAGACTGCTGGAGGTGCAAAAGGAAGCGGGCAAGTATTATTACAGTCTGCTTCGAAGTCCCAGAGGCGCGCAGGCCTATGCGTATTTCCGGGGACGACAGCTGACCGATGAGACGATGCGCAAGTTCGGCTTGGGATATTCGGACAAATATTCCGATGATCTCTACCGGTATTTAAAGAGTAAAGGCTACTCCGATGATCTGCTCAAGGATTCCGGGCTGGTGGGATACGATGAGAAACGCGGCGGACATGATAAATTCTGGAATCGCGCCATGTTTCCGATCATGGATGTCCGGGGCAAGGTGATCGGCTTCGGCGGTCGCGTCATGGGTGAGGGAGAGCCGAAGTATCTGAACTCACAGGAGACACCGATCTTTGATAAATCAAGAAACCTTTATGGCTTGCATCTGGCAAGGCTGACGAAGAAACCGCAGATGCTGCTTTGTGAGGGATA
>JALEJB010000032.1 GCA_022768825.1 Lachnospiraceae bacterium | reverse complement strand
GGAATGGTTAATGCGTAAAAGTTTTGGTGTAGATGTTTTGAACTGGCTGGAAGGCTGTATAGAAATCTGTCAGAATAAAAATGTAGATGCGGGATTTATGCAGCAGTATTGGATTCTCTTGAAAAAACTGACGGAGGAAGACAAAATGGGGAATGATGTCGCAAAGCTGATTAAAAGCAGCAGAGAGTTAAGAGCGTGTTTGGAGATAGAACAGGCACTTCATGAAATCAAAGGGCAGATTCTTTATGACTTTATGGATGCTATTTATCATGAGATGAAGATAAAAAGGTGTAAACCCATAGAAGATTACTATGATTGTGCAATAGACTATTATAATGAAAGAGGATATTATCCGCAATTTTCGTACGAAATAGTTAGTTTTTGCTTACAAAATCAGCAAGTGACATTAGCATTTAGAATTGTGGTTGATGGTACATTACAGTTTTGCATAGAGTATTTTGACGAACAAAATGAAGTAATAAATAACAATGATTTTAAGAAAAAATATAAACAGATCAATCAGAAAGTAGAAAATGCAATTACACAAGTGCTAAATGAAGCAATAAGAAATAATAAATGGAAAAGTATTATTTGGAAAGATATAAAAGATGTGTATAGCGAGAAATATGATTTTAAATTGTTCGGTGATAATTGTATAAAGTTGATGAACAAAACATATTTGAGAGATGAAGCAAAACGTATTGCTGGTGAGATGATGTACTACATAAAAGAAATCAAGGTAATTTTAGAAGAAGAATAGAAACAAAAGAACGAACATAGTGAGAAAAATATTTTCGAGACTGGGAGGAACATCAATGATTTTATATCATGGAAGTACGGTTTGCGTTGATAAACCAGAGATTCGCCAAGGAGAAGTGTATCTGGACTTCGGAGTTGGTTTTTATACTACGACTTCGTATGAGCAGGCGGAGCGTTGGGCAAGGATCAAGATGCGTAGAAATAATGTAGATGTTGGATATGTTTCTGTTTATAACTTGAATTTGGAGACAGATGAAAGCCATTTCAATATCAAACGTTTTGATTCTGCAGATGAAGACTGGTTGAATTTTGTGGTAAATAACCGTAAGGGTGAATCGTTGGACAATTGTGCAGATCTGCATATTGGACCTGTTGCGGATGATAATGTTTATCAATCGATTCGGCTTTTTGAAACAGGAGCATATGATGCGGAATATACCATAAAAAGATTAAAAACAGAAGTGTTACATGATCAATGGGTGTTGCATACAGAACGAATTTTAGAATATTTAGTGTTTGTTGAGGCAAAGGAAATCAGATAGGAGATAATGATGCGGCAGGAACAATTTTTGGCTATGATGCCCTATATCAGTACTGATTTAGTGACAACGATTGTTGAGAAACAAAAAGTGTCAGAGGAAGAAGCAATAAAAAAATTATATGATTCCAGGTTATATGCGGTGCTTGAAGATGAACAGACAAAAGTATGGCAATATAGTACGTCTATGTTATATTCTTTATTAGTACAAGAGGAAAAGAGTGGAGATATTTCATTTCCGGATGTATAAATGTAAGGAGGCGATCTCATGAGTAAAGAAACGGCTTTTACAGTCTTTTGTCTGGAAAATTATAAAGTACATCGTCATTTGAGTGGACAGGAGGTTTGGAAACTTTTTGACAGATACGGTGTTTTTGCCTATCTTCGTGAGTTTTATGATGTACTTCACACAACCGGACATCAGTATATCAATCATGATATAGATATTTATTTAGAATCCCGTGGTGCGAAATTGCCGGAATGAAACGGTGATAGAACAGAAAATAAGCCCTCGGCTGTATGCCGGGGGCTTTGTGCGCAAAGTGCATTCGTTTTTTCTTTAGAACAATCCGGTGATCTTTCCGTCTGATGTTACATCAATGCCATAAGCGGCAGGTGTCTTTCCAAGACCCGGCATCGTCATGATCGCACCGGTGATGACGACCACGAAACCGGCACCGGCATTGACATAGACATCACGCACGTTGATGTTAAAGTCGGTCGGACGACCAAGCTTTGTCTGGTCATCAGACAGCGAATACTGTGTCTTTGCGATGCAGACCGGAAGATTTCCAAAGCCAAGATCGGTTAAATTTTGCAGTGTACGTTTTGCGGCAGGAGAGTAGGTCACTCCATCTGCGCCGTAAATCTCTTTTGCGATCGTAGCGATCTTGTCAGTTAAAGGCATCTCATCCGGATAGAGTGGAGTAAAGTGCGATTCTTTGTTCTCTAATGTCTCCAGCACTTTGTTGGCAAGTGCAACGCCACCTTCGGCACCTTTTTCCCAAACCTCAGAGAGCGCGAACTCGCAACCGCGTTCTTCGCAGAAATTGCGGATAAATTCATACTCGGCTTCCGTATCGGTCACAAAAGAGTTTAAGGTTACGACGATCGGTACATTGTATTTCTGAAGATTTTCAATGTGTTTCTCTAAGTTACAGATTCCTTTTTTCAGTGCTTCTAAGTTTTCCTTTGAAAGTTCCGCCTTTGGAACACCACCGTTATATTTTAATGCGCGAACAGTTGCGACCAGTACGACTGCATCCGGTTTTAATCCGGCCATGCGGCATTTGATATCAAAGAATTTCTCGGCACCGAGATCCGCACCGAAACCGGCCTCGGTGACAACGATGTCTGCCATTTTCAAAGCCGCTTTTGTAGCGCGGACACTGTTACAGCCGTGAGCAATGTTTGCGAAAGGTCCGCCGTGTACAAGGGCTCCGGTATGAGTCAATGTCTGGATCATGTTTGGTTTGATGGCATCTTTTAATAAAGCTGCCATAGCGCCAACCGCCTGAAGCTGTCCGGCGGTAACCGGTTTTCCTTCGTAATCGTAGGCTACAATGATGCGGGACAAACGGGCTTTCAGATCGTCCATATCTTCTGCAAGACAAAGAATCGCCATGATCTCAGACGCAACAGTGATGACAAAATGATCTTCGCGTACCACACCGTCTGCTTTGGCACCAAGACCAACGACAATGTTGCGTAGAACACGATCGTTCATGTCCAGGCATCGTTTCCATGTAATCTGTCTGGTATCTATATTTAATTCATTTCCCTGCTGAATATGATTATCGAGTAATGCAGCCAGTAAGTTGTTGGCAGAAGTGATCGCATGGAAGTCTCCGGTAAAGTGAAGATTTAAATCCTCCATCGGAACAACCTGTGCATATCCACCGCCGGCAGCACCGCCTTTGATTCCGAAGCAAGGTCCGAGGGAAGGCTCACGGAGTGCAAGCAGCGCTTTTTTGCCAAGGTAACCAAATGCCTCGCCGAGACCGACACTGGTAGTTGTCTTTCCTTCACCGGCGGGGGTAGGGTTGATTGCGGTAACAAGTACCAATTTTCCGTCCGGACGATCCTTTAATTGTGAAAGAAATTCGTTCGATAATTTCGCTTTATACTTTCCGTATAATTCCAAGTCGTCTTCTGTGATGTCGTAAGCTTTCGCAACATCTTTGATGTGGAACAATTCCGCTTCCTGTGCGATTTCGATATCTGTTTTCATAAGTGAATACCTTCCTTTCGTTTGTTGTTGGTAAAGTTTTTTTAATATTTCAGACCCCGGCTCGATTCCGTTTGGTCTCTGAAATATTAACAAAAAAGGGCAACCTTTTCTTATGAAAAAGTTGCCCAGACGGTCGGCTTTACATACATAAAACCACACTGTGTCGATTCACATTTACCGTCAGTGGTTTCATGTAATTTAGAATTATCATATTTTGCGGTGGGATGTCAATAGGAAAAATAAAATTTGGAATATTATTTTGTGAACATGATTTTATGGCACACTCTCAAAGTCCGGTATATAGGACTTTAAAAATATTAAGATTTATCTAACAAAGAGAAACGACAGGAGGATCAATCGATGAAAGGATATTATGTTGATGGTGGATACATGGGATATGTGGATGGAAGATATATGCTCTTTGCCGGCGAGGAAGATTATTTCGAATATCTGGAAGAGATGTAGAGACTTTTGGCTGGGTAAAGAAATTTGAAAGTGAGAGGTTGAAATTCCATATATGGTATGCGATAATAAATTCTGTATAGCTATCTTGTGCTATGCAGAATTTTATTTATGTAGAAAGAAGGTTTTCAGGATGGACACAAGAGTAGACCTTTACAAGCCGGAAAAGATCAAGATAAAGCCTTATGAGCATCATGTGAAGTATTATGAGACAGATCAGATGCGTATCGTGCATCATTCCAATTACATCCGTTGGATGGAAGAAGCACGGATGGATATGATGGAGCAGATGGGCTTTGGATATGATAAAATGGAGCAACTGGAGATCATCAGCCCGGTCATCTCCGTGGAATGTGAGTATAAGAGTATGGTACGTTTTGGCGAGACGGTAGTGATCGATGCAAAGGTCGCAAGCTACAATGGTGTCAAACTGAAAGTGGTCTATGAGATGAAGGATAAAGAGACGGGTGAATTGCGCGCTGTGGCACAGAGTAACCATTGTTTTCTGACAATGTCGGGCAAACCGTTGTCATTAAAGCGCTCTTATCCGGAAATCGATACGAAATTTTTCACGCTGGTTGAGGATGAATAACTATGACAGAGAAGATAGTCTTGATCGACGGACACAGTATATTGAACCGGGCTTTTTACGGTGTGCCGGATTTGACGAACGCAAAGGGACAGCATACCAATGCGGTATACGGATTTTTGAATATTTTATTTAAGATTTTGGAAGAGGAAAAGCCGCAGTATCTGACGGTTGCATTTGATGTCAGTGCCCCGACGTTTCGTCATCAGATGTACGAGCCCTATAAGGGAACTCGCAAGCCGATGCTGCCGGAACTGAAGGAACAGGTGCCTTTGATGAAGGAGATGCTCACAAAGATGGGAGTGACGATCATCGAGCAGGCAGGCTTAGAGGCAGATGATATCTTAGGAACCTTGTCAAGAATCGGGGAAGCGCAGGGGATGGATGTCTCCATCGTGTCCGGAGACCGTGACTTGCTTCAGCTTGCCACAAAAAAGGTGCAGATCCGCATTCCTAAGACGAAGAAAACAGGAACAGAGATTGAAAATTATTTTGAGGATGATGTGAAGGAAAAATATCATGTCACTCCTACGGAATTTATTGATGTCAAGGCACTGATGGGAGACAGCTCGGATAATATTCCGGGTGTACCGGGAATCGGCGAAAAAGGTGCCACTAAGCTGATTGAGGAATATCACAGCATCGAGGAGGCTTTTTCGCATCTGGAAGAAATCAGACAGACCCGCGTCAGAGAAGCACTTCGCGAGAATTATGAGCTGGCGAAGCTTTGCAAGACCCTTGCCACGATCAAAGTGGATTGTGAACTGGATTATGATATCACTCAGGCGAAGCTTGGAAATTTGTATACAAAAGAGGCATACTTGTTTTGCAGAGAACTGGAATTTAAAAATATACTCAGCCGTTTTTCTGCGGAGGAGACAGTGCAGCAGGAACTGTGCATACAGATGATTGCAGATACTGACCAATATCAGGCTTATCGGGATACGATGTCAAACGGAATCGACGGACAGACAATCGCCTTTGAACTGCTTTTGGATCAGGGAGAGGTATTGGGACTGGCGATTGCTTCATCTGTGGAGGAGATGCGCTTTATTCCGGCTCATGTATTACCGGCAGAAAAGCTGCAAAACGATCTGAGGACATGGATCGAGCAGAGCAATGCAAGATTTGTGACGATGGATTTAAAGGCACAGATCAAACGATTGTTTACAGAGGGGATGCAACCGGAACTCAGAACCAAATTGGATGATCTGTCGATCGTGGAATATCTGTTGAATCCATTAAAAAAAGAATATCTCTATGAGGATTTGGCAAAGGATTATGCCGGTCAGATGTATCCGTCACAGGCAGAATTGATTGGAAAGCTATCCTATGCGCAGGCTTATGAAAAACAGCCGGAGCAATTCCAAAGCCTGCTGTCTTACCGTCTGGCAACGATGCTTTTGTCTGTGGAGCCTATGATGGACGAATTGAAAAGTCAGGGGATGTATCAGCTTTATGAGACGATTGAGCGACCGCTGATCTTCGTGCTGGCCGATATGGAGCTTGCCGGAATCCGCGCAGACGGAGATGCATTAAAAGTCTACGGCGAACAGTTACAGGAACGCATTTTGGAGCTGGAAACAGAAATCTATCGGGAGGCCGGTGAAGAATTCAATATCAATTCACCCAAGCAGTTAGGGGTGATCTTGTTTGAAAAACTGCAGATGCCATACGGCAAAAAGACCAAGACCGGATATTCGACGGCTGCGGAAGTGCTGGAAAAACTGGCACCGGAGTATCCGCTGGTAGATAAAATATTAGAATACAGACAGTTGACCAAGCTCAAATCGACGTATGCGGACGGACTGGGAAAAGACATTGACGCAGATGGCAGAATCCGGTCGACCTTTAATCAGACCATTACCGCTACCGGTCGTATCAGCAGTACAGAGCCGAATCTTCAGAATATTCCGATTCGCATGGAACTGGGGCGTTTGATCCGAAAGGTATTTTTGCCAAAGGAAGGCTATGTATTTCTGGATTCGGATTATTCCCAGATTGAACTTCGCGTGCTGGCGCATATGTCCGGGGATGAGAGACTGATCGATGCCTATAATCAGGCGCAGGACATTCATGCCATTACGGCATCTCAGGTATTTCATGTACCTTTTGATGAAGTGACACCGCTGCTTCGAAGAAATGCCAAAGCGGTGAATTTCGGAATCGTATACGGCATAAGTTCCTTCGGTCTGAGTCAGGATCTGAGCATTACCAGACAGGAAGCGGCAGAGTATATCAAACAGTATTTTCTGACCTATCCGGGTATCAAGGAATTTTTGGACGGATTGGTAGAAGCGGCAAAAAAAGACGGTTATGTGACGACTCTGTATGGAAGAAGACGTCCGGTACCGGAGCTATCCTCCAGCAATTTTATGCAGCGATCCTTTGGAGAGCGTGTGGCGATGAATTCACCGATTCAGGGTACGGCGGCAGATATTATCAAAATTGCAATGATTCGTGTGCATGACAGGCTGCGGGAGCAGGGGCTTTCCTCCTGCCTGATTTTGCAGGTGCATGATGAGCTCCTGATCGAGACAAAAAAAGAAGAATTGGATCAGGTAAAACAGATCCTTGAAGAAGAGATGCATCATGCGGCAGATCTGGCTGTGGACTTGGAAGTAGATACACACGAAGGTGAGACTTGGTACGATGCAAAATAAGAGAATGAAATTTATTGGAATCACAGGTGGTGTGGGTGCCGGAAAGACGACCGTGCTGGCAGCGATTGCAAAGCAGTTTACGGCGAGGATTCTTCTGGCAGATGAGATTGCGCATCAATTGATGGAGCCCGGGACGAGCTGTTACAATCGACTGCGTGAGTTATTCGGACAGGATGATGTCTGGCAGCTGGATGGCTGCTTTGACAGAGGAAAGTTAGGGGGGGTACTTTTTTCGGATGAACAAAAACGCAGTAAATTAAATGCAATCGTACACCCGGCAGTGAAGAAATATGTAATGGAACAGGTACGGTTGGAACGGGAACGAGGACAGTATGAATACCTGTTTTTTGAAGCGGCATTGCTCATTGAGGAAGGATACGATCAGCTGTGTGACGAGCTGTGGTATATCTATACCAGTGAGGAAAATCGCAGAGCCAGGTTGATCGCAGACAGAGGATACAGCGATCAGAAAATTGATGATATTTTCGCTGCGCAAAGATCAGAAGAAGAATTTCGAAAGTATTGTACGAGAGAGATTGACAACAATCAGGATATCGATTTTGTGATCAAACAATTAAAACAGATCAAGGATACAGAGGGAGAAAAGGATGGACAGACAGGAATTGAACGGTAATCAGCTTGTTTTTGGCTTGGATATCGGTACGAGAAATGTAGTCGGAACAGTCGGATATCGGGAGGAAGATCTGACATTTCACGTAATTGCGCAATATGTCAAGGAACATACGACTCGTTCTATGATTGATGGACAGATTCATGACATCGGAAAGGTTGGAAAAACGATCTCCGATGTAAAAAAACAGTTAGAGGAGCAGATACAGATTCCGTTACACGAAGTCTGTATCGCAGCCGCTGGTCGTGTGCTTCGCACGATACAGACAACGGTAGAATACGAATATCCCGAAGAAACAGTTGTGACGGGAGAGATGATCCATACGCTGGATCTTCTTGGAGTGGAAAAGGCTCAGGAAATCCTGAGGGAAAAAAATGACACAAAATATCGTTTTTATTGCGTGGGATATTCGGTGGTCAAATATTATATCAACGATGAGATGTATTCGAATATTGAGGGACATAAGGCGGAGAAAATCTCTGAGGATATCATTGTCACCTTCCTTCCGGAGGATGTCGTGGATGGACTGTATTCGGCCGTAGGGCTGGCAGGCCTTGAGGTTGCCAGTCTGACGTTGGAGCCGATTGCCGCTATCAATGTGGCGATCCCTGAGAACTTCCGTATGTTAAATATCGCGCTGGTGGATATTGGTGCGGGAACCAGTGATATCTGTATCACCAATGATGGAAGTATCATTGCATATGGAATGATCCCGTATGCGGGAGATGAGATCACGGAGGTCATTGTACAGCATTATCTGGTTGATTTTAATATGGCGGAAACAATGAAGGTTGCTTCCACTACCGAGGAAGAAGTGACGTTTGAAGATATCATGAGTATCACGCATACCGTTCCGTCAGAAGAGATCTGGGAGCTGACAACACCGGTTGTGGAGCGTATGGCAAAGGAGATCTCTGAAAAGATCATTGAGTTAAATGGTGATAAGACAGTAAGTGCTACCTTTGTCGTAGGAGGCGGCGGAAAGATCCATGGATTTACCGAGCTTCTGGCAGAGGAACTGTCGCTTCCGAAGGAACGTGTGGCACTTCGCGGTGAGGAAGTCTTAAAGCGTGTTCATTTCCTGCAGCCGGAGATCAAAAAGGATCCATTGATCGTGACACCGGTTGGTATCTGTCTGAACTATTATGATCAGAAAAATAACTTTATCATGGTCCGTTTTAACGGTGAGCGCATCAAGCTTTATGACAATAACCGGCTGACTATTGTAGATGCAGCACTGCAGGCAGGTTTCCCGAATGATCAGCTGTTCCCGCGAAGAGGACATGCTGTGAATTTTACGGTCAACGGAAAGCCGCGAATTGCCAGAGGTGAGGCTGGAGAGTCGTCGATTGTCCGCATGAATGGCAGGGAGGTCAATATCAATACACCGTTGGAACCAAACTGTGAGATCGAAATCATTCCGTCAACGGTCGGTACATCTGCAGTCCATACGTTGGAGCAGTTGGATGAATACAGCAGCTCGACCATTGTATTTGAGGTCAATCATAAAATCGTGACCTGTCCGAGATTTGTTGAGGTCAACGGAAAACTGGAACCGCCTTCTTATGAGATTCAGGAAAATGACCAGATTGAGGTCAGAAATTACTATACGGTTGCACAGCTTGCGGAATTTATGGATGTGGAGGTGGATCAGGAGCAGGAGATCCTGGTCAATAACCGTTTGGAAAATATGGATGCACAGGTGTATGAGAACTTCAGCGTAGACTGGACGGTACTTTCTTTCCGGACGACGGCAGAAGATGTGGCAAATGAGACTGCCGAAAAAGACGCATCAGTTGCAGAAGGCACGGAGTCTTCTCAGGCACCACAGATCGTTGATGCATCCATGGATGCACCTGATGTGCAAGATCAGGAAACATTGGAGCCTGCCGGTTCTGAAAATGAGGAAGTGGACGCAGCACCGGAACCTGAGCCGGAACCGGTGGATCTGGCAGTATTTGTAAACGGAGATATCATTGTACTTCGGGGAAAACCGGAATATGTATTTATTGATGTATTTGATTATATTGATTTTGATCTGTCCGATTCCCGGGGAAGGGCGATCATCACGAAAGTCAATGATGTGAATGCCGTCTATACACAGACTCTGCACGAAGGTGACGAGATCGTCATCGGATGGAAGGAGTAGAAAATGCGACTTTGTAGTATTGCCAGTGGCAGCAGTGGAAACTGTATTGTCATCGGCTCCGACAATCATCATATCCTGATCGATGTGGGAATCAGCGGCAAGCGCATCACTTGCGGTCTGGAAGAGATCGGTGTGAAACCGGAAGAAGTCGATGGCATCTTTATCAGTCACGAGCATGCGGATCATGTGCAGGGACTTGGTGTGATCTCCCGAAAATTCGGATTGCCGATCTATGCCACAGAAAAGACAATTGAAGCGATTAAAAAAATGAACAATCTTGGAAAGATAGATGAGTCGTTGTATCACAGTATCTGTCCGAATGAAAAAATCATGGTCGGAGATCTGCAGATCGAACCGATCCGCATTCCGCATGATGCTGCTGATCCGGTGATGTATGCGGTACGTTCCGGGGCAAAATCGGCAGCCGTGGTGACAGATCTTGGAAATTATAATCAATATTTGATAGACAAACTGCAGGGACTGGATGTATTATTGTTAGAAGCTAACCATGACATACATATGCTGGAGATGGGACCTTATCCATATCCGCTGAAGCAGCGGATCTTAGGAGAGAATGGTCATTTGTCAAATGAAGCATCGGGACGATTTTTAAATGAACTCTTGCATGATCGTTTTCAGGGTGTTATGCTTGGACATCTAAGCAAGGAAAATAATTACGAAAAGCTTGCGTATGAAACGGTACGCCTGGAAGTGACCTTGGGCGACTGTCCGTACCGGGGATCAGACTTCCCGATCTATGTGGCAAAACGTGATCAGGTTTCGGATGTTTTGGATTTTTAGCGCATATGCGCATAACAAATTGGCATATTAGCCGGAAAGAAAGTTGAGGATGAAAAATGGAAAACGCAAAAAACAAGACAATCATCACCGTTCTTGGAAAAGATACGGTAGGTATTATTGCAAAAGTTTGTACTTATCTGTCAGAACATGGAATCAATGTATTGGATATTTCGCAGACAATTGTATCGGGATATTTTAATATGATGATGATCGTGGATATGTCGAAGTCATCGGTACCGTTTGCACAGTGCGCAGAAGATCTGAACCGGATCGGCGAGGAGATTGGTGTTGCCATCAAATGTCAGAAAGAAGAAATTTTTGAAAAAATGCATCGTATCTAAGCGAGGCTTCCGAAAAAGGAGAGAAGATCATGATTAACATTTGGGAAGTAAATGAGACCAATCAGATGATCGAACAGGAAAATCTTGACGTTCGTACGATTACGCTTGGTATCAGTCTGATGGACTGTATCGATTCTGATCTGGACAAGCTGAATGAGAATATTTATAACAAGATCACAACAGTTGCAAAGGATCTGGTGAAGACCGGACAAGAAATTGAAAATGAATATTGTATTCCAATTGTAAACAAACGGATTTCCGTCACACCGATCGCATTGGTAGGTTCTGCCGCCTGCAAGACCAGTGAAGATTTTGTAACGATCGCAAAAACGCTGGATCGTGCGGCAAAAGCAGTCGGTGTTAATTTCCTCGGCGGATATTCCGCACTTGTATCAAAGGGCATGACAACCCAGGATGAGCTTTTGATCCGTTCTATTCCGGAGGCTTTAGCACAGACAGAATTTGTATGCAGTTCGGTCAATGTTGGTTCTACAAAGACCGGCATCAATATGGATGCAGTCAAGCTGTTGGGAGAGGTCATCAATGAGACTGCATTGGTATCTGCGGATCAGGCGGTCAATGGATGTGCAAAGCTGGTGGTATTTTGTAATGCGCCGGACGACAATCCGTTTATGGCAGGTGCATTCCACGGAGTAACCGAGGCCGATGCTATTATCAATGTGGGTGTCAGCGGACCGGGTGTGATGAGAAAGACGTTGGAGTCTGTCCGCGGGGAGAATTTTGAGGTATTGTGTGAGACCATTAAAAAGACCGCTTTCAAGATTACCCGTGTCGGACAATTGGTTGCACAGGAGGCATCCAGAAGACTGGGTATTCCGTTTGGAATCATTGATCTGTCGCTGGCACCGACTCCGGCGATCGGTGACAGTGTTGCAGATATCCTGGAAGAGATCGGTCTGGAATATGCCGGAGCACCGGGAACGACCGCAGCCCTTGCGTTGCTGAATGATCAGGTGAAAAAGGGCGGTGTCATGGCGTCCTCTTATGTCGGCGGACTGAGTGGTGCCTTTATTCCGGTCAGCGAAGATCAGGGTATGATCAAGGCAGCCGAGATCGGTGCGCTGACACTGGAAAAATTAGAGGCAATGACCTGCGTGTGCTCGGTAGGTTTGGATATGATCGCCATTCCGGGAGATACAAAGTCTACTACCATTTCCGGAATCATTGCAGATGAGATGGCGATCGGTATGGTCAATCAGAAGACAACTGCAGTCCGTATCATTCCTTGCCCGGGCAAGAAAGTCGGAGATACTGTTGAGTTTGGCGGATTGTTGGGATATGCGCCAATTATGCCGGTCAATCCATATTCCTGCGATGCCTTTATCAATCGCGGCGGACGGATTCCTGCACCGATTCATTCATTCAAGAACTAATTGTAGTCAACAAATAAGGATAAAAAGGAGACAACTATGCAAATCGAATCATTAAGTAGCAAGCTTTCAGAAAACAGCTATCCCGGACGTGGAATCGTCATTGGAAGATCAGAGGATGGAAAATATGCAGTTACCGCATATTTTATCATGGGACGCAGTGTAAACAGCAGAAACCGCGTATTTGTAGAAGACGGTGAGGGAATCCGTACACAGGCATTTGATCCGTCCAAACTCAGTGATCCGAGTCTGATCATCTATGCGCCGGTGCGTGTACTTGGCAACAAGACCATCGTGACCAATGGAGACCAGACAGATACGGTATATGATCTGATGGATAAGCAGCAGACTTTTGAACAGTCACTTCGCACCAGAGAGTTTGAGCCGGACGGTCCGAACTACACACCGCGTATTTCCGGTGTGATGCATATAGAAAATGGTTCGTATAATTACGCAATGTCTATCTTAAAGAGCAATAACGGCGATCCGGATGCCTGCAACAGATATACCTTTGCATACGAGAATCCAAAGGCCGGTCAGGGACGTTTCATTCACACCTATATGAGCGATGGCGATCCACTGCCAAGCTTTGAGGGAGAACCGGAATGGGTAAAGATAGAGGGGGATATTGATACCTTCACCAAAGAAGTATGGGAGAACCTGAACGAGGATAACAAGGTTTCGTTGTTTGTACGTTTCATTGATATCGAAACCGGAAAATATGAGACACGTATTGTGAACAAAAATCAGTAATAGTTGGATTCAGAACAGATAAGAAAAAAGGAGATTAACAATGAACGAATTGGAATTAAAATACGGATGTAATCCAAACCAGAAACCTTCCAGAATCTATATGGAGGACAACAAAGATCTTCCGATTCAGGTATTAAACGGAAAACCGGGATATATCAATTTCCTGGATGCCTTCAATGGCTGGCAGCTGGTAAAAGAGTTGAAGAAAGCGACCGGACTTCCGGCAGCGACTTCCTTCAAGCATGTATCACCCGCAGGTGCGGCAGTAGGTCTGCCACTTTCTGATATTGAGCGAAAGATTTACTGGGTAGATGATATGGATGTGGAGTTTACTCCATTGGCAAATGCTTATGCCAGAGCCCGTGGCGCAGATCGTATGTCATCTTTTGGAGATTTTATTTCTCTGTCTGATGTCTGTGATGTGGCGACTGCATTGATCATCAAGCGTGAGGTCAGTGACGGTGTCATCGCTCCGGGATATGAGCCGGAGGCACTGGAGATCCTGAAAGCAAAGAAAAAAGGAAATTACAATGTCATTCAGATCGATGAGAATTATGTACCGGCTCCGATCGAGCGCAAAGAGGTATTTGGTATCACTTTTGAGCAAGGCAGAAATGAGTTAAAGATCGATGATGACTTTTTTGCAAACATCGTAACTGAAAATAAGGAACTGACGAAACAGGCTAAGATCGATCTTGCAATTGCAATGATCACGTTGAAATATACACAGTCCAATTCTGTATGCTATGTAAAGGGCGGACAGGCAATCGGTATCGGAGCAGGACAACAGTCACGCATCCACTGTACCAGACTTGCAGGCCAGAAAGCAGACAACTGGTGGCTGCGTCAGAATCCGAAGGTGTTAAATCTTCCGTTCAAGGACAGCATTGGTCGTGCAGACAGAGATAATGCGATTGATCTGTACATCGGAGACGAGTATATGGATCTGTTGGCAGAGGGCAGTTGGCAGAATACCTTTACCGAGAAACCGGAAGTGTTTACCGCTGAGGAAAAACGTGCATGGCTGGATCAGAACACAGACGTGGCACTTGGTTCGGATGCATTCTTCCCGTTTGGTGATAATATTGAGAGAGCACACAAAAGTGGTGTCAAATATATTGCTGAGCCGGGCGGATCGATCCGCGATGATCATGTGATCGCAACCTGCAACAAATACGGTATGGTCATGAGCTTCACCGGAATTCGTTTATTCCATCACTAAAAAAATAAAGGATTGTTGAGTCTATGTATGAAGTGTTAAAAGAAGAAGGATGCGCGAAACGCGGTGTTCTTCATACGGTTCACGGAGATATCCAGACACCAGTATTTATGAATGTTGGAACGGTTGGAGCGATAAAAGGTGCTGTATCTACCGAAGATTTAAAACAACTGAAGACGCAGGTGCAGCTTTCGAATACCTATCATTTACATGTTCGTACCGGAGACGAAACGATCAAAGAATTGGGTGGTCTTCATAAATTTATGGTATGGGACAAGCCGATCCTGACGGACAGCGGTGGGTTTCAGGTAT
>JALEJB010000106.1 GCA_022768825.1 Lachnospiraceae bacterium | reverse complement strand
ACGAGGAATCTCTAAATATCCCAACGTGTCTGCTCCAATGATCTCGCGGATCTCTTCGATCGTGCGTTCATATGCGATCAACTGCTTGCGCTCCGGTATGTCTGTTCCGAAATAGCAGGGCCACAAAAATGGCGGCGAACTGATCCGAACATGAACCTCTGTTGCTCCGGCTTCGCGAAGCATATTCACAATACGATTAGAGGTCGTACCGCGCACGATGGAATCATCAATCATGATGACACGTTTGCCGCTGACTGCCTCCTCCATGGCGTTCAGCTTGATCGCTACGCTGCTCTCTCTGCTGCTTTGCGCCGGCTTGATAAACGTCCGTCCTACATAACTGTTTTTGACAAATGCCATTCCGTAAGGGATGCCCGACTGCATCGAATATCCCATAGCCGCCACATTGCCCGATTCGGGAACCCCGACGACCAGATCGGCATCTACCGGTGAATCCATTGCAAGGAAACGCCCTGCTTTGATCCTTGCCGCATAAACGCTTTTTCCGTCAATGTGGCTGTCCGGTCTCGCAAAATAGATATATTCGAAAATACATCTTGCCTGTTTTTCTGTCGGAATACACATGGTCGTATCTGACTGCAAGCCTTCTTCCGGAGAGATCGTGACGATCTCTCCGGGCAAAACATCCCGGACAAATTCCGCACCCAGTGTCTCTAACGCACACGTCTCGGATGCCAATATGTACGCATTGTCGCGTTTACCAATGACAAGCGGTTTAAAACCAAAAGGATCTCTTGCGCCAATGAGCTTTCTCGGGCTCATTACAACCAAAGCGTAAGCACCTTTGATCTTCTGGCAGGCTCTGCGAACAGCTTCCTCCGCAGTCTTTGAGTTCAAACGTTCTCTTGCAATGTGATAGGCGATGACCTCGGAATCGATCGAGGTCTGGAAGATTGCTCCCGTGTATGCCAGTTCTCTGCGAAGCTCGTTTGCGTTGATCAGATTTCCATTGTGCGCCATGCCCAGTGTACCTTTTACATAATTGAGTACCAACGGCTGTGCATTTTCTCTTGTAGATGCGCCGGCCGTGGAATAACGGACATGTCCCACACCGATGTCACCTTTTAATTTTTGCAATATATCGCCGGTGAACACCTCGTTCACCAATCCCATATCCTTATGTGTACTTACCATCCCCTTTGGTCCTTTTGTATCGCTGACCGCGATACCGCAGCTCTCCTGTCCGCGGTGCTGTAAGGCAAATAATCCGTAATAGATCGAAGCAGCGACATCGCCGCCATCGAAATCATACATGCCAAACACGCCACACTCTTCGTGGAGTTCATCAGTGAGTTGTTTCTTGTTGAACTGATCTGTCATAATTTCCTCCGTATGCTGCGCATCCATAGGGATACGAGATTTGTTATCTTGTAAATTCTGTTCCGGTTAATAACTGATAAGCCTCTTTGTACTTATCAATGGTCTTGTTTACCACCTCATCCGGCAATAGATAATCATTGTCCGGATTTGCCTTTAACCAGTCACGAACGAACTGCTTATCAAAGCTTGGCTGTGACTGTCCCGGCTGATAACCCTCTACCGGCCAGAAACGTGAGCTGTCCGGAGTCAGCATCTCATCACCGAGAACCACATTGCCGTTCTCGTCCAGACCAAACTCAAATTTGGTATCCGCGATGATGATTCCGCGTTCTCTCGCATATGCTGCACATTTCTTGTACAGATTTAAGGTCGCATCCTTGATGGCGGTAGCATACTGCTCGCCTTTTCCCGGATACAGCTTCTCTAAGATCTCTACGCTCTGATCAAAGGTAATGTGCTCATCATGATCTCCGAGATCTGCCTTGGTGGTCGGTGTATAGATCGGCTCAGGAAGCTGATCGGACTCAACCAATCCCTCCGGTAATTTAATTCCACAGACCGTACCGTTTTTCTGATAGCTCTCCCAGCCGGAACCGGTGATATAGCCTCTGACGATGCACTCAATCGGAAGCATCTGAAGCTTTTTGCACAGTGTGCTGTTACCGTTGTACTGCGGCTGTCTGAAAAATTCCGGCATATCCTCTGCATCTGTTGATATCAGATGATTTGGGATCACATCTTTGGTAAAATCGAACCAAAATTTTGACATCTGGGTGAGAATCGCACCCTTGTCTGTGATCTTGTTTTTCAAGATATTGTCAAACGCACTGATTCGGTCCGTGGCAACAAGGATCAATGTATCTCCGTTGTCATATACCTCACGAACCTTTCCTTCTTTAAATGGCTTGAATTCCTGCATTGTATCATCCTCCATGTTTTATTTCTGAATCAATAATGATTTTCCGGTCATCTCTTTTGGCTGCGGCAGCTCCATGATCTGTAATAAAGTCGGAGCGATATCTGCCAGACATCCACCCTCTCTCAAGGTATAGGAATCATCGTAGTTTACAAGGATAAACGGAACCGGATTGGTGGTATGTGCCGTATGCGGTTTGCCGGTCTCGTAATCTACCATCTTCTCTGCGTTACCGTGATCTGCACAGATAAATAATACACCATCCACATCTTTTACAGCCTGTACCGCATCGCCAACCAAACTGTCAACACGCTCAACAGCTGCAACAGCTGCCGGGATCACGCCGGTATGTCCAACCATATCCGGGTTTGCGAAGTTGATGATGATGACATCATATTTATCTGATTTGATCGCCTCTACCAAATCCATGCCGACCTCCGGCGCACTCATCTCCGGTTTCAGATCATAGGTTGCCACATCCTTCGGTGAGTTGACAAGGATACGCGCCTCGTCCACATTCGGTTCCTCCACACCACCGTTGAAGAAGAAGGTTACATGTGCGTATTTCTCAGTTTCTGCCAGACGAAGCTGTTTCTTGCCCTGCGTTGCCAGATACTCACCAAAGGTATTGGTCACTTCCTCTTTCTCAAATGCGATATATTTATTTGGAATGGATTCATCATAATCCTTGAAGCATACATAGGTAATGTCTAAGAAATCACGTTTGAATCCGTCGAATTTATCATCACAGAATGCACGGGTGATCTCTCTCGCACGGTCCGGACGGAAGTTGAAAAAGATCACGGAATCGCCATTTTTCACAACGGAAAGCGGCTGTCCGTCTTTTACGATCACAGTCGGAAGAACAAACTCGTCGGTCTTGCCATCCGCATAGGAATCAGCCATCGCCTGAACAGCATCCTCTGCTTTCACACCTTCGCCGTCTACCAGTGACTTGTATGCCAGCTCCACGCGATCCCAGTTGTTATCACGATCCATTGCGTAATAACGACCGGACAGGGAAGCGATCTTTCCGACTCCGATCTCATCCATCTTATCCTGCAGCGCCTGTACATAATCCTTGCCGGAAGCTGGCGGTGTATCACGTCCGTCTAAAAATGCATGCACATATACGTTCTCAAAATCTTTTTTCTTGCAAAGCTCTAACAATCCATATAAATGAGTAATGTGGCTGTGTACACCACCGTCGGATAACAGCCCCCACAGATGTAAGTCAGAACCGTTCTTCTTGCAGTTATCGATTGCAAGATTCAGCTTGTCGTTCTCAAAGAAATCTCCGTCTTCGAT
>JALEJB010000239.1 GCA_022768825.1 Lachnospiraceae bacterium | reverse complement strand
AAAATTTTGGGGCTGTACATACAGCCCCAAATTTTACCAAAAAGGGGTGCTTTTTTACAGGTTGGCAGAAGTTTTTGGACCTGAGCAAAAGCAAAAAAGTCTCTGGCAAGAAGATTGCTGCGAGCACTGTAAAAGAAAGAGGAATGTTTCGTTATGAACTTAGATAAAAAAGAAACCGAAAATAAAGGGAGGTTTAAGCGATGAGTAAAACCGCAAAGAAAAAAAGCAATGTGGTTCGCTACAACAAATGGGGATATATTTTTCTGATTCCTTTCGCAGTTGTGTATATCACATTCCAGTTGATTCCACTGGTCAGCACGATCTGGAACAGCTTTTTTGAAAATTTCCGTTCGGGACTGACCCAGATCGGACCAAACTTCATTGGACTTCAAAACTACATCAGCCTGTTTAGCAGTGCTGACATCTGGAAATACTTAGGAAACACCCTGATCATGTGGGTCATCGGATTTGTTCCGCAGATCTTGGTATCACTGTTACTTGGAGCATGGTTTGCAGACACACGTCTGAGACTGAAATGTTCAAGCTTCTTCAAGACAGTCATTTACTTACCAAACCTGATCATGGCATCCGCTTTTGCAATGTTATTCTTTACCTTGTTCTCAGACGGAGGTCCGATCAACTCCATTCTGATGTCGATCGGCGTGATCTCAGAGCCGTACAAGTTTATGAGTCACGTGGCATCGGTAAGAATTCTGGTAGGACTGATGAACTTCCTCATGTGGTTCGGTAATACCACCATCCTGTTAATGGCAGGAATGCTTGGTATCGATCCTGCATTGTTCGAGGCTGCCGAGGTAGACGGAGCAACCTCTACACAGGTATTCACCAAGATTACCTTACCGCTTCTGAAACCGATCCTGTTATACGTGATGATCACATCCTTGATCGGTGGATTACAGATGTTCGACGTTCCGCAGATTTTGACAAACGGTGAAGGATTCCCGAACCGTACATCCATGACACTGATCATGTATCTGAACAAGCATCTGTTCAGCAAGAACTATGGTGCCGGCGGAGCATTATCCGTATTCCTGTTCGTTGTAACCGGTATTTTGAGCTTTATTGTATTTAAGATGTCAACTGACAAGAAAGATTGAGGAGGTG
>JALEJB010000208.1 GCA_022768825.1 Lachnospiraceae bacterium | reverse complement strand
GATACAGCTCCATTGCGAGATCCTTTGCCTGTGCATTCTTGGATGCTTCATAATAGGCACACAAGGCATAGATGGCAAATGCCTGATTGTATGTATGTTTTGTCGTATCAAGCGGTGTCCCGTCATAATTTAGTGACCAGTAGATTCCACCGTATTCTTTATCAATACAGTAGGTTGTCAAAAAATCATAACCATGATTTGCCTCATCAAGCAGTTCCTTCTCACCAAGCATCACATACGCATTTGAAAAAAACCATAAGATCCTGCTATTTAAGATACAGCCTTTTTCTGCCTTTTTATCCAGTTGTAATTGCTGATCCAGCCATCCGTAATATCCACCGTACGTATCATCACGCATTCCTTTCCAAAATGGAATGATGTGTCCGGTCAGTTCTTTTTTGACTTCATCTACAAACATGATTTTTCTCCTATCCTTTCTCAGTTCCAAATACGATGTCATTTTGCATTTTTTATGCCACACGATTTACCCATGTTTCATTTTATTTATTCCATTTATTTTATAAGTTAATATCAGTATACTCGTAATGCATTTTTAGTCATCGTTTATTCTTGTTATTTATTTTGTATTTTTGTTATATTTGTATTTCCAGACAATATAGACAGCTAGGTATTTCCAACATGACCCATTATATCCAACCCTTTAAACAACTAAAATAACGAGGCAACCACGTGGAACAGGAAGGCACAGAGCCATGCCAGGACACACTGCCATACCACCACAAAAACCGCCCACTTCCTTCCGAGCTCACGCCAGATTGACGCAATCGCTGCCACACACGGCGTATACAGCAGGCTGAATATGAGAAGCGAGCCGGCGGCTGCCGGTGATAATACAGCAGTCACACCGCCTTGTGCATAGAATAGCACTTCCAGTACGGATACCACACTCTCCTTTGCCATAAATCCACTGATGAGCGACGTGCAGATGCGCCAGTCACCCAGACCGAGCGGCTGAAACAGCGGTGCGAGAAATCCGGCGATCAAAGCCATGATGCTATCGGAGGAATCCTTCACCAGATTGAAGTGTGTGTCAAAGCTCTGCAAAAACCACACCACAACCGTTGCAACCAATATGACCGAAAATGCCTTCTGCAAGAAATCCTTTGCCTTTTCCCACATCAGCTGCAGTGTACTCCTCATGCTTGGCAGCCGGTAGTTCGGCAGCTCCATGACAAACGGAACTGCTTCCCCTTTGAACAACACACCTTTGTAGAGAAAGGCTGCCAAAATTCCAACCAGTATGCCAAGCAGATAGATCAGGGTCAGCACCAGTCCGCCATAGTCTGGGAAAAAAGCATGTACAAAAAATGCATAGATCGGAAGCTTTGCCGTACAGCTCATAAATGGAGTGAGCAAAATCGTCATCTTACGATCCCGCTCACTGGGGAGCGTTCTCGTAGACATCACCGCCGGAACACTGCACCCGAATCCGATCAGCATCGGCACGATACTCCGTCCGCTCAGACCAATCTTGCGAAGCAGCTTATCCATAAAGAAAGCCACCCGTGCAATATAGCCGCTATCCTCCAGCAAGGAAAGGAAAAAGAACATCGTCACGACAATCGGAAGAAAGCTAAGGACACTTCCCACGCCTTCAAAGATTCCATTGATCACCAGATCATGTAACGTGGCATTGACACCGGAAGTGGTCAATGCACGATCCACCAGATCCGTCAATGTACCGATTCCCAGCTCCATCAGATTTTGGAAAAAAGCTCCAATGACATTGAAGGTCAGATAAAACACCAATGCCATGATAAGCACAAACAATGGGATTGCGGTAAACCTTCCCGTCAGGATGCGGTCCAGCTTCTCACTTCTCATATGCTCCTTACTCTCTCTCGGTTTATGTACACATTCCCTGCACACCTTTTTGATGTAAGAAAAACGCATATCTGCAATGGCAGCCGAGCGGTCCAGCTCACGCTCCTTTTCCATCTGCACGATCATATGCTCCAGCATCTCCAGCTCATTTTGGTCTAAATCCAACTGCTCCAGAATATGCTGATCGCCTTCAATGACTTTGCTGGCTGCAAACCGGATCGGCAGTTTTGCCCGTCTGGCATGATCCTCGATGAGATGCGATACCGCATGCAGACAACGGTGAACCGCTCCACCATGATCATTCTGCTCGCAAAAATCCTGTTCGATGGGTTTTTCCTGATATTTTGCAATATGCAGGGCATGCTTAATCAGCTCGTCCACGCCAAAATTCTTTGCCGCCGATACCGGAACAACCGGTGCTCCCAGCATCGCTTCCATCGTGTTGATATCGATCGAACCGCCATTACCGGTCAGTTCATCCATCATATTGATCGCTACCACCATCGGGCGGTCCATCTCTAAAAGCTGCATCGTCAGATAAAGATTGCGCTCAATATTTGTTGCGTCAATAATATTGATAATGGCATCCGGCCGGGACTGCAGAACAAAATTCCGGGATACCAGCTCCTCACTGGAATATGGTGACATCGAATAAATCCCCGGCAGGTCTGTGATCATTGTATGGCTGTGTCCGAGGATCGAACCGTCTTTACGGTCAACGGTGACTCCCGGAAAATTTCCCACGTGCTGATTGGATCCGGTCAAACGGTTAAACAGTGTCGTTTTTCCGCAATTCTGATTGCCAACAAGCGCAAATTTCAGTACGGATCCTTCCGGAAGCGGCGTTCCGCTTCCCTTTACGTGATGAATCCCCGGCTCACCCAAAGCCGGATGGGGTGTATGTTTTTTCCGTGCCTTCTTCGGCTGTTCACTTTCTGCTTCTTCTATTTTGGTCACTTCGATCTGTGCTGCATCATCCAGCCGGAGTGTCAATTCATATCCGTGAATACGAAGCTCCATCGGATCTCCCATCGGTGCGAATTTTACTACCGTCACCTTTGCTCCGGGAATCACTCCCATATCCAGAAAATGCTGTCTGAGTGCCCCCTCGCCACCGACCACATCGATGACGGCACGCTCTCCTATCTTCAACTCTTTTAATGTCATATGCTTCTACTCTTCTTCGTTTATTACTGTAATTACATCCTGCAATACATAATGAAAGGATGGGGATGACTGCGATTCGTTTTCCGCATAACCATCACTTAGATCATATACATCCGTTTCATCAAACGGATCAACTCCGATATAATCACCCTGAAATACCTCAATTTCGTTCTTGCTGAATCCCTTGATCAATTCATCGATCGTTTCCTGTGTATGTTCTGCTGCAATGATATCATTCAGCTTCAACATCTGTACCCAGTTCTTGTCAAACCCGGCCGAGGCATCGGTTCCAAAGCACGCCGCATCCACATGGCTTTCGATCGTCTCGTGATGGAACACCGCGTCCACCGCACTGATCAGATACGGAGCCCAGTTAATACGACACCCGATCAGCGAAGTGGTAGGTGCCACATCCGTCATACTCCAGTTATATCCCACATGATACACCGTATGGCTCTCGATAGATTCTTCACACGCGATTGCCGGTCCCGCCGTATCCGAATGCTGGGAGATGATGACGCAGCCTTCTTTGATAAATTTTTTTGTCATCTGTCGTTCCAGCCCATAATCTCCCCAACTGTTGGTATAACGGACAGACATCGTCGCGGTCGGTACAACGGAACGCGCACCGAGAAAAAAAGCAGTGTAACCGGAGATCACCTCTGCATAAGGAAATGCGCCAACATATCCAATCTTTGCCTGCTCCGGTGAGATGATTCCCTGATCGATCATCTCCTGCATCTTCATGCCTGCCACAACTCCGGCGATGTATCTGCCCTGATAGACCGCTCCCATGACCGTATGATAATTCGATAATACCGGGGCTTCATCCGCATTATCTCCGGTTGCCATACAAAATTGTATCTGTGGATATCTCTGTGCAAAGGTCTTCATCTGGTCCTGATAGCCGTAACTCGTGCCCATGATCAGATCGCAGTCCTCATCCACCAATTCCTGAATGTACTGCTTCTCCATTCCTTCCGCCACATTGTATTTCGCAATCGTCTCCACGCGGTCACCCATGGCAAGCTCCATCTGCTCCTGTGCATGGATAAAATTCTGGGTATACATATTACAGCTGTCTCCCACATACAAAAATCCAACTTTGATCTTGTCGCGGCTATCATCTCCCACCAATGCATCATATCCAATCTGCATCAGTAGGATCATCACGATCGCTGTCAGTAATGTGATTATATATTTCTTCTTCATCGTTTTACCTACTCTTTTTGACTTCCTTTTCCGTGTATGAGATCAGGGATGCATCCAGATACTTATGCAGCAGCTCTTCCAATTTTCCCATGTCAATCGGTTTTGACAGATAATCATCAAACCCTGCTGCCAGATAGGTCTCTTCTGCACCTACGATCGCATTCGCGGTCAGCGCGATGACCTTCGTCTGATCCGTGATCAGCTGCTGTTCTTTTAAGATCGTCAATGTCTCGATACCATCCATCTTTGGCATCATATGGTCTAAAAAGATGATGTCATAAGTCTTTTGTTTCACCAGCTCAATCGTCTCTTCTCCGGAATACGCACTGTCACATTTGATTGCAAATTTTTTCAGTAATCCACTTGCAACCTTGATATTCATCGTATTGTCATCCGTCACAAGGATCTTGGCATTTTCAGCCTGAAGCATCTTCTGATTCTGTTTCGCCTCCATATCCAGCTCCACCGTATCATGATAAACACCGATCGGTTTCGCAGAGATGATCTTTTGCTCAATGACAAAGGAAAACGTGCTTCCTTCTCCATAGACCGATTCTACCTGCAGCTTACTGCCCATCATGCCAAGAAGTCCGGTCACGATCGACATACCAAGTCCGGTTCCCTCGATATTGCGGTTCCGTTTCTCATCCAGTCGTTTGAAGGACTCAAACAATGCCGGAAGATCTTCCTCGCGGATTCCGATTCCGGTATCCTTGACCTCCACATACAATTCCAGCATACCATCCTCAATCAGCATTTTTCGAAATTCCAGCTTCACGGACCCTTTTTCCGTATACTTCACTGCATTTGTCAACAAATTGGTGATGACCTGCGTGATCCGGACATCGTCACCAAACAAACGCTCCGGTATCGTCTCATCAACAACCACATCCAGTTTCAGTCCCTTGGCTTTCGCACGCTCATAAATCGCATGTGTGATATTTCCGATGAGCGGAGCCAGATCATACTCCACCGGAATGATCTCCATCTTGCCATCTTCGATTTTCGAAAAATCCAAAATACCATTGATCAGTGTCAGCAGGTTTCTTCCTGCCACTTCGATATTATTGGCATATTCAAAAATCGTCTTTTCCTTGGTCTCCCGCAGGATCAGCTCATTCATACCGAGCACTGCATTGATCGGTGTGCGGATCTCATGCGACATCTGGGCCAGGAAATCACTTTTGACCTTGCTGGCCGTCTCTGCCGCCTGCGCATCCTTTTGCAGCTTCATGTTCTCAATCTCTTTGCGCTGCAGTTCAATCGTCTTTTGAATATTATTTCTGATAAAGAGCGAGGTCAGGAAAATGATCAGGATCGCAAGTACAAATGCCAGATAAACCTTGAAGTACACATGATCATAAATATTGGCTTCCTTCACGATCCGGATCGTGCTCTCTTCGATGGTCCTCTGCTTCTTGTTATCAAGCACTGCCAGATGAAAGACATAAGTGCCCGAAGGAAGATTCGTATAAGTGATCGTCGACAGCTCACTTTGCTGCATGATCTGCGGCTGTTCGTCAAAGCCTTCCAGATACACCTTGACGTACGGGTTATTGACCGAATAGTTGATGACCATCGGATAGATTTCTACTTTCGATGCATCTCTGCCGATCACTGTATCCTGATCGCTGACAACCTGATAGTTGATCCCGTCCACTTTTATCTGTCCCACACTGATACGATAGGATCTTTTTTCCGCTCCATAGATTTTCGTGTTCACATAGATTGCGCCGGTATTGCCCGCCAGATACAGCATTCCGTTATCCGACTGATAGTTCCATGCATTGGCCGTCAATGTCTGGTGAAGACCGCATTTGACATCCAGCAATTCATAATCCACCGTATCCCCATGAAGCAATTGTTCCTCATTGATGATATAGATTCCATTGGAACCGGTTATCCAGAGATACTTGTCAACCGGAATGATATCATAGTTATTGTAATAAGGCATATGATCAAACACCGTAATCTTGCCGAATTTGTCCATGTAGGCAATCCCATTACTCTGCGCGATATAGATGCCATCCTCATTGATGGACTTCACCAGTCTGAGGATCACATGCGAACTCAACCCGTCCGAGCGCCGGAGCATTTTCTCCACCTGACCATCCCGGATCACAGCGATACCGCCTCCATCTGTACCGGCATAGATCGTACCATCTTTATCCTCTAACATACACAGAATGATCGAATTTGCCAGTCCATCCTCTTCTCCCAGCGTGGAAACCACCCGGTTATTTTTGATAAAGGAAATACCAAGATCACTGGCACAAGCGATGGTTCCATCCGAAAGCTCCAACGTACTACGGCATTTTTCTCCCAACAAACCATTCTCACTGTTATAGATCTGTATCCTGTACAGCTTATCGACACACCAGATTCCCTTTCCTGACGTGGAGATCCACAGATTTCCCTTGCTGTCTTCCTTGAGACAACGAACCCGGATCCCTTCCAGTGCCTCTGTCAGAGAATTGGTAAGCTTCTCCGTATGGCTCAGATTCGTCGCATCCAGACCTTGATCCGTTCCAAAATAGTAGATATTATTCCAGCGGATGGCTGTGTTGACCACACTTTGGGGCATACCAATGGTATCATACACATCACAAAAAACCGACTCACTCAGCTTGAGCAAACCGAGTCTGGAAGATGCAAACCACAGATTCCCCTGATAATCCATCAGCATATGATCAATGGAACTGGTAAAAGAACCGGTGGGAATCAGATAAAACTGCCCCTGATCGGTGAGGTATCCTGCGCCGGTATCCGAACATACATAGATCCTGCCGTTCTCACATGACACCAATGAATTGATCATCTCAAGGCCGGTCTCATAACATTCTTCAAACTGGCAGATTCCATTTGACAAGCTTCCCTTCCAGATCCGGTTGTCAGAGGTCGACAGATAGATCACACCGGATTGATCGATACAGACACTGGTAAAACCGGCTCCATTCGGATCGCAATTGTATTTATTGACAATTTTTCCGTTTCGTAACAGAAACAGATCCCCGGACGCATCTACCACTGCCACGTCGCCTGCATCATTTTTGGCAGAGCTGACTGCATAGACGATCTCATCGATCGTATCTACAATATGGACACCGTTTACGATGGATACCACCGCCAGTGCATCCGTCGTACCTACGTAATAATTTCCATCTGCACCCAGGATCATGCTTCGCACGGAATTGGAAGGAAGACCGTTTTCCTCATCCAGCACATTGACGATCTCGTCATTGGCACAGATGGACACGCCTCCGTCATTTGTACCAATCCAAAGACGTCCCTCTGCATCGGTATACAGACAGTTGACATTGCGCACACTGTCAAAATGCTCCATCCAGATAAAATTTGTTCCGTCATATTTGTATAAGCCACCGTAGGTTCCAAGCCAGAGGATACCATCTCTGGTCTGTGTGATATCATTGACTTCCCCGCCCGGAATCCCATCATCCGCATTGTAGATCATCTGCACATACGAACCATAGTCCTTGTCAATCAAAGTACGCGCATGGACTTCATCCGGAAAAACACCCATCGCTCCTACACCGATCATCAGAGCAAGCAACAGTGCTCCACCTTTTTTTCCATCAAAAGGATGCTGCATGCGGGGGCGAAAATATTTTCTGTAAATTGTAAGTAACGCATACAGAACAAACATCGCGAGAATCTTATCTAGAAAATCTACATAAAACTCTCCGATCACGTCGGTGAATATATTGTTCCATTCCAGCTCCCGCAGATAAAGGATGACACCGTCTCCCCACATATTACCGGTCATGCCTTCATAAAAAATTACATTCAAAGGTACGGAAAACAGCATCGATACAAGTGTAATGATCATTCCCGCACACGCACTGTTATAAAGCGTATCGAACATCTTTCTTTTCCCCAGGATTCCGGCCGTAATACCGATACTCACCGAACAGATCACATAAATATAAGTATCCGAAGAAATCACACCGTACATCAGATTCACCGACGCTCCGACCATCGCGCCGCACACCGGTCCCAGCAAATAAGCAGCCAGAATTGTCCCGTACGCATCCAGCCAGACCGGCAGATGCCAGATATTCGCACAAATCTTTCCGATGATATTCAGGAGTATACACACACATACAACCGCTGCTGTCATCCACGTTTTTTTCTTCCACATACGATCTCCCACTCTAATCTTTTGATTCTATCACGAGAAGCAAACCCTGTTCCAACGTGATCATTGCCTCGTCTTCCACAATCTCATTGCTGATGCCCAGACTGTGAAAACCATCCATTGCGGCGTGCTCCAGAGGATATTGAAATCCCCGCAGTGTCACGCCTGCCACTGCACCCATATACGGGATCAGAGAGACAAAGCTTCCAAACTGTTCGTCTTTTTTGATCCGATGCTCCCGATCGATCAACCGGATCCGATTGTGTGCATCGATCATACAGATCTCTACTCCTGCCTGAAGTCCCAGACCAAGTATGGACAGATTGCCCAACACATGATCCAACCGGCTTCCCGTCGCACCGAACAGATCGATCTCGGTTGCTCCCAGCTCAATGGCATGCATCACTGCCAGTTCCGTATCCGTCCAGTCTTTTTCCGGCGGAAACTGCCTGCAGCTGATTTCTTCCATCGCCTGAAAGTATTGCAGCACCTTCGGATCCGCCGAGTCAAAATCACCGAGGATCAGATCCGGCTGCAATCCGGCACGTTTATAAAACTCCATCCCTCTGTCACACGCAATACGAATCTCATATTTCCGATTATTTATATAATTTCCGGCAAATACATCATCGATGTACCCGCCAGATACTACCAATACTCTTTTCTTCAATATTTATTTTTCTCTTTCTCTTTTAGTTCCTCATAAATCTGGACATAGTTGTCGTAGCGCTCTCTGGCAATCCTTCCCTCCGCCAGCGCCTGCTTGACTCCGCAATCCGGTTCACTGATATGACTGCATGCATGAAATCTGCAATCGGGTTCATACGGAGCAAACTCCGTGTAGTACTGCTGCAGTTCTTCTTTTTCCATCTGCGGAAGATACAGGGATGAAAAGCCCGGCGTGTCCATAATATAAGAATTTCCTTCAATGTGTATGAGCTGTGTATGTCTGGTCGTCTGTTTTCCGCGACCGATCTTTTCGCTGATCGCTCCGGTCTCCATCGTCACGCCCTGCTGAAGCGCATTGATCAATGAGGATTTTCCCACACCGGAAGGACCCGCAATGGTCGTCGTCTTGCCGCGAAGCTGCGCGCGCACCTCATCCAGTCCCTGCTTGTGATGGACGCTCATAAAGATCACAGGATAGCCACAGGATTCGTAGATCTCGCGAAAATGCGACACCAACTCCTCGTCTACCTGATCCACCTTATTAAAACAGATACACACCGGCACATCCTGTTTTGCCATCAGAACGAGAAACCGATCCAACAGATTCAGATTCGGCTCCGGTCTGGCGGCAGCAAATACGATCAATGCCATATCCACATTGACCACCGCCGGACGGATCAACGCATTTTTTCTGGGCAGGATTGAGATGATATTCCCCCTTTTTTCCTGCTCGTCCAGTGACTCGATCTCAACCTGATCTCCCACAAGCGGTTTGATCTGCTGCTTTCTGAAAATTCCTTTTGCCTTACATTCATACACACCGGATCCTACTACGTGGACATAGTAGAATCCGGATATTCCTTTGAGTATTTTTCCTGTCAACATCATAACGGTTTACTGTTCACGGAAGGTTTGAGGTGCCCTCTGTACACTGGTCGTCACATTGCCTTCTTCATCTTCCAATACCCATTCGATAACCAGTGTTCCTCTGCTGCTGGTGAGATTCTCCGCATCCACCGCAAACGGGAACTGATCCGCATCAATTCCTTCCCAGGAATCAAGGGTATCTCCATTCTCATTTTCCAGATAGATATTGGCATACGATACCGAATCATCATTTGGCAGACGGATATTTCCGCTAAAACGATACAAGATCTCTTTTTTACCAAGGCTGACTGTGAAATTCACTGTTGTGCCGGTATATACCGTTTTTCCCGGCTGTTCGCTCTGGTCAATGACACTTCCCTCCGGTATCGTATCACTGTAATCGGAATTAATCGTTCCGACAACCAGACCTTTTTCTGTCAGAAGCTGCTGCGCCTCTTCCTGTGTATGATTTTTCAGATCCGGAACCTGTACTGCCTCTTTTCCCTGACTGACAACGATGGTGACGGTATCGCCTTCCTTTGCCATGGTACCTGCTACAGGGTCCTGACGGATGACCGTTCCCTCAGCTACGGTATCACTACTCTCATATTCACGATTATATTTTAAGTTTGCGTCGTCCAGCATACCGATGGCAGCCGTATCCGCATAACCGGTGACATTCGGCACCGCAAATTCGCCTTTTCCACTGCTCACGATTACTTTGACAGTCGTATTGGCATCCACCATCTGACCCTTATCGATATCCTGTGAGATGATCTGACCTTCTTCATATTCATCGGAGCTCTCGGTTCCCTCCTGGAAAATTCCGATTCCCATGGATTTCAGTTCCTCTTTTGCCTCATCAAAGGTCTTACCCTTCAGATCGATCATCTCAATCTGATCGGTGGTCTCCTCAACGACTTGTGAATCGTCCTCTGCCGGCACCTGCGCCTTCTTCGCTCCACCGATGACTCCTGCCAGATTCAGGATCAGATATAAAATGATCAAAATGATGATCACACCGGTTACAATACCCAGAATGGTCACTGCTTTTTCCATCTTCGGATTGAAAAAACCGCCATCGTCATCATCGTCCTCTTCTTCTTCATGAGGGGGAGCTGTCTGTATGCTGCCAGACTCCGCAACAACGTCCTTCGGTATGGAATGATTTTTTATGTTCTGCAGATCCTGTTTGCCGATCACAGTCGTCTTTGCCTGACTCACGGCATTTTCAATCACAACAAAATCTTCATTCGGTGACATCAGCGCATGCTTGAGATCGTTCAACAGATCCGCCATTGCAGGATATCTTCTGTCCTGATTTTTTTGTGTACATTTTAATATGATCTTTTCAAGACTGACAGGCAGATCGCTCGTATAATTGCTTGGTGGCACCATCTCTTCCTGCAGATGCTGAATGGCAATGGCAACTGTCGTATCCCCATCAAAGGGAACCCGTCCGGTCACCATCTCATACATCACGATTCCAAGGGAATAGATGTCACTCTTACCATCCACAAACCCATTCCGGGCCTGTTCCGGGGAAGAATAATGGACGGATCCCATGACATCTGAGTGCAGTGTTTTGGAAGAAGCCGCTCTGGCAATACCGAAATCGGTCACTTTGACTTTTCCTTCGTTGCTGATCATAATATTCTGAGGCTTGATGTCTCTGTGCACAATATTATTATTATGCGCCGCCTCAATACCTCTCGCCACCTGAATCGCAATACTGATGGCTTCCTTGTAATTAAGCTGTCCTTTTTTCTCAATGTAGGTTTTGAGTGTAATTCCCTCTACATACTCCATCACAATGAAGTGCATATGTTCTTCGCTGCCGACATCGTAGATATTGACGATGTTCGGATGCTGTAACCCGGCTGCCGCCTGCGCCTCCGCATGAAATTTGGATACAAAATTCACATCTTCGGTAAATTCCTGCTTCAAAACCTTTACCGCAACAAAACGACCTAATACCTGATCCTTTGCTTTATATACATCAGACATTCCGCCAGCACCGATTTTTTCCAGTATCTCATATCGGTCTGCTATAAACGTACCTGCTTCTATCATTTTTTCACCTCATATTTCTCTTATTTAGGAAATCTCCGGAATAATGATGGCAACCGTGATATTATCCTTGCCGCCATTGCGGTTGGCACGGTCTACCAGCTTTTGAACCTGTTCCACCACGTCTCTTCCCGTCTGCATGATCTGTCCGATTTCCATGTCGTCAACCATATTTGTCAAACCATCGCTGCACATCAAAATCTCGTCACCGGGTCGTAATTGTTCGTCAAAAAAGTCAATTGCGAGTTCTTCAAATGCGCCTACCGCCCGCGTGATAATATTTTTGTCCGGATGCTTGCTGGCTTCGCTCGCGTCCATCTCTCCCATACGCACCATTTCCTGTACCAGTGAATGGTCTTTGGTGATCTGCCTCAAACCTCCTCGAAGCAGATACAGTCTACTGTCGCCGACGTTTGCAACATACATACAGGAACCAATGATCGTCATGATCACCGCTGTTGTACCCATGCCGGCCATCTGCGGATGATCCTTTGCTTCCTGAATGAGATTGGCATTTGCCTCTCCCAGTGCTTCTGTGATCAACTCCACCGGGTCCGTCAGTGAACTGTGTTCAATGTATGAAACAATCTGCTCAACGGTATATTTGGATGCAAAGTCACCGGCATTGTGACCTCCCATTCCATCTGCTACAATAAAAAGATTGGGGAGATTTCCTACCGGACTTTCAGATGTGTATACATAATCCTGATTGGAATCCCTAATCGCTCCGATATCCGTTTGGGAAAATGTCTTCATCCTTTTATCGCCTAC
This sequence comes from Lachnospiraceae bacterium, assembly GCA_022768825.1. GTDB lineage: Bacteria > Bacillota > Clostridia > Lachnospirales > Lachnospiraceae > W0P33-017. The sequence continues at coordinate 3,741 of JALEJB010000208.1, read as the reverse complement.
CTTTCCGAAATAATTTCATATTGAATCATTATACCATTGTTTTCCCAATAAGAAAAGAGGGGATTATCTGACATGAAATCCCCTCTCATATGCGACGATCGGAATCTCATGATAGTTCAGATCATCAATCTGTATGTAGGGACTTTGATTGATCAATTTCAGCATCTCATTGATCTGTTCATTGGTGCCCTGTGCCTCCATCAAAACAGAACCGTCCCATTCATTTTTCACCCAGCCGGTGACACCGCAGCCACCTGCCGCATACTTTGCCCGGTACCGAAATCCCACTCCCTGAACATGTCCCCGAAAGCAGATTTCTTTTCGAATGATTTTATGTGGTGAATTGTCTTCCATCACGCTTCCTCCATATATCTTCGTCGAAGCTGTCCGCACGCCCCGTCAATATCTCTTCCCATCTCACGACGTACCGTCGCTGTAATCCCATGTGTCTGAAGTTTCTTTTGAAACTCCTCCACCACCGGTCTCGAGGACTGTACAAAATCCCGTTCTTTGATGGGGTTGACCGGAATCAGGTTAATGTGGCAATTCTTTCCGTGCAGGAGCCGGACTAACTGCTCCACATCCTCGTCCGTATCGTTGACGCCGCCCACAAGTGAATATTCAAAGGTGATCCTGCGTCCGGTTTTTTCAAAATAATCATCACACGCTTCTAACACATCTTTTAAATCATATTTGTTTGCCACCGGCATCAGCTCCCGTCGCTTCTCCTGTGAGGATGCATGCAGCGACAGGGCAAGCGTCATCTGAAACTGATGGGTTGCCAGTTCCCTGATCTGCGGCACAAGTCCGCAGGTGGACACCGTCAGATTTCGCTGACTGATATTCAGTCCATTGGCATCGGTCAGCATCGTGATAAATTTGACCAGATTGTCATAATTGTCCAGTGGCTCTCCGCTTCCCATCACAACCACATTGGAGATGCGCTCGTCGATATCCTCTCCGATCCGGTAGATCTGCTCTAACATCTCGCCACTGGTCAGATTGCGCACCAGCCCATCAATGGTGGATGCACAGAACCGGCATCCCATCCGACATCCCACCTGCGAGGAGATGCACACACTGTTTCCATGTTTATACCGCATCAGCACACTCTCGATGACATTGCCGTCAGCCAGACCAAACAGATACTTTCTGGTCCCGTCCAGTTTGGAAACCTGTACCTGTACTTTCTTTAACACGGTATAGGTACATTCCTGTTTTAACTGTTCGCGCAGTTCCTTGGACAGATTTGTCATCTCATCAATGGAGACTGCCTGTTTTTTATGCATCCATTCGTAGACCTGCTTTGCGCGAAACGGCTTCTGCCCGATCTGTGCAAAGAACGTCTGCAATTCTTCTAATGTCGCTGATTTCAAGTCAAACAATTCCATCATCTTCTCCTAAATACCGCATAATAAAAGCCGTCATGCTGTTCATCCACCAAAAGCTGTTTTTCTTCCTGAAGCTGAAACATCGGATAGTTTTCTAAAAACCAGGCCGTGTTGTCCTCATTTTCTCCCCGATTGATGGTACAGGTCGAAAAGACGAGCGTGCCACCCGATTTTGTATAGGCCTGTACCACCGATAGAATTTCTCTTTGCAGCTGTGCCAGTTCCTGCAATTGCTCCGGTTTCTGGTGAAAACGGATATCCGGTTTTTTTCGCAGGATTCCCAGACCCGAACACGGCAGATCCGCAATGACCACATCCTTTGCGCCAACGATGGTCTCATCGGGAATCGTCGCATCCCAAACCAACGCATCCATATTGTCCATCTGACAACGGTCGATATTTTCTTCGATCAGCTCCACTTTATGATCGGTCAGATCCCTGGCCTGCACATGTCCGGTATGCTCTAAAAGCTGTGCAGCATAGATCGCTTTTCCACCGGGTGCAGCGCAGACATCTACCACCTCATCCCCCGGCTTGATCCCTGCTGCCAGAACCGACAGCATCGAGCTGACATCCTGCACATAAAAATCTCCTGCGTGAAAGGCAGGAAGTGCCTGAAGATAATCGTAACCACTGATGTAGAAAGCATCCTCCACCAGATCGCTTTCTGTCACGGTGATACCATCTTTCGCCAACTCCTCCGTCAGAGCCTCTTTGGTGGTCCGGTTCGTATTGACACGGATCGCCGTCGCCGTCCTGGTGTAGAGATTTTCACAAATCTGTTTTGTCTCATCCATCCCCCGCTGCTCGACCCACAGCTGCACGATCCATTCCGGCAATGAATAGCGGATGCCGGCATAATGTACAAAATCGGTTGTCTCATCCGGATAAGCGACCGCATCATTTTGCAGCGCACGGTCAATGCTTCGAAGCACACCATTGACAAATCCCTTTAATGCGCCAAAGCCTCTTTTTTCCGCAAGACGCACCGCCTCATTGCAGGCTGCGGATGACGGCACCGCATCCATATATTTGAGCTGATAAACACCGCTTCGTAAGATGCAGCGGATCACCGGCTTCATTTTGCGCACCGGTGTTTTTGAAAACTGATCCAGAATGTAATCAATCTCGATCATACGCTCCAATGTTCCGGCTGAAAGTCTGGTGATAAACGCTCTGCTTTTTTTATCCAAAAACTGATATTTTTCCAAAACGTCAGCGGTGGCAAGATGACAGTATGCACCGTCCCTTGTCACCGCAAGCAAAATTTCCAGTACGATCTGGCGTTCGTTTACTTTTGCAGCTTTAGTCACGATCACGTCCTCCGAATAAAAGAATCAGACGCAGTAACTGTAAGATCGCTGCCGCCGCGCTGGCAACATAAGTGAGTGCCGCCGCGCTTAAAACGCGTCTGGTTTTTGGAATCTCGTCACTGCTTAACAGTCCAAGCTGCTCTACACTCGCAAGTGCCCTTCTAGAGGCGTTGAACTCCACCGGAAGTGTCACAAGCTGAAACAGCACTGCCAGAGAAAACAGTAAAATTCCAAACTGAATGAACAGACTGCTGCTTTTTCCGCTGAAAAATAAACCAATCAGGATCAGTGGCCACGCCAGCGTGGAACCGATATTTGCAACCGGTACCAATGCGCTGCGGAAGGTCAGCGGAAAATAACCATGCGCATGCTGCATGACATGTCCGCATTCATGTGCGGCTACGCCGATGGCCGCAACCGATTGGGAGCCATACACCGTATCCGATAAATTGACCGTCTTAGTGCGGGGATCATAGTGATCACTCAGGCTGCCGGATACATGACGAATGGACACATCCGTAATTCCTGCCGCGCGAAGAATACGCTCCGCCGCCTGCGCACCGGTCATACCACTGCTGCTTCGCACACGGTTATAACGATTGTAGGTGCTTCGGACCTTTGCCGATGCGATGGAGCAGATGAGTACTCCGATCAAAACCAAAAAGTAAGTTGGGTCCCAAAAGAAACCATATCCATATCCAAACATATCTATGCCTCCTAACAAGTTTTTTCTCTATTGATATCCTATACCACAAAAATGTATTTATTCTGTGAACTGGGAAACTGTTTCAGCTCCAGCCACATTACTTCGTCAACCTGTCGGCTGCTTACATGTGCTCCGGGATCACCGCAAAAAATACCAGATCCTGTTCCCCTCGATTACTCATGGAATGGCTGTGCCCTTTCGGACAATAATGACAGACTCCTGCTGTCAATTCCTCAGTTGTCTCATCATACACAATACTTGCCGTCCCGCTCAGGATATAGATGATCTCACTATTTGTCTCATGAGTATGCATCCCGATGGAGGAACCCGG
>JALEJB010000172.1 GCA_022768825.1 Lachnospiraceae bacterium | reverse complement strand
ACCCAGATTTTTCTGGGTGCTCTTGACATGTTCGTTCATTTTTGCTATTAAATAGACAACGGCTTAACCGCAGAAAACTGCCATTAAGCCGCTTAATTATCATAGAAGATCTCAATTTACAGAAAAAATTTCACACCGTCTTTTGATGGAATGGAAAGCGCAAGGTTAATGGCTCCCAGATTCCCAAATGTAGATACTCCCCCCAAAAACACCTATGTCCTATATTATATAAAATATCACGCAACCAACAAACCTATCAAATGCCGCAGAAGCGAGTCGCATCCTGCGGCATTCATATATATTTAACTCATTTCGAAAACAATCAATTATAAAGTGTGTTTTCACTCGACACTTAACTCGCTCCATACAGACACTAGCCATTCTGTCATCTTTACGTTTGTTTCATATATTTCTTGGTACTTTTCCTTCCCTTCAAACCAGGCAAGGGCAATCAACTGATTGGATAAAACTACATACGGCACTGCTTTTTTCTCTGCAGCTGTAAGTTTTACTACATCATCATATCCGTTGATGATATTTTTATATATCTGAATCCACTTCGCTAATTTGGATTCATTTCCAAACTCAAAGCTCTCTGACAGAATAGCCGTTGCTGCATAACAAGGATCAAAAATTCTGATATTTCTCTCGCTCAATTCAAAATCAATAAATCCCCACTTATCCTCTGCTACAATGATATTTCCGGGATTAGGGTCCCTGTGAATCACTTGGGTAGGAAGACTCTTCAATATCTCTCCAAAGCTTTCTACATAATCCTCAAAAACCTCCTCCGATACATTAATCTTTCCTCGCAACTGTGGAATCGCCCAATTTTTAACACTCTCATAAATATTGGCATCTTTCACCAATACCTCCACACTTTCCAATGCTTTACTGAGCTGCCCTATCACTTCGCCTACGAAACGAGCATTACCTACCAAATCATCTTCATACATATTGCTAATCCTTATCTGCTGACCTTGCAAACGTTTTGATAAGCAAAAATATAGCTCTCCATCTGCGATATATTCCTCTCCTTCCAGAGTTTTCACTGGTGTCGCTGCAAACAATCCTGCATTTTCCAATGCTTTCGAAATGGTAATGTGATTCTTAAGTTTACCCAAATTTGCTGAAAATTTTAAAACATAGTCCTTACCAATATAGAAAGCATTCTCATTCCTGTTACCGCTTCCTTCGTAGTAAATATCAGAAATGGTTTCATTCTCCAATCCCCACTTCTTTAAAATACTTGTCGCTTTTTTATGTGTAACCATTACATGTTCCTCCTTAACAATATTGATTCTATAAGGCTTTTTCACCCTATGTAGTTTCAAGTACTGTGCAGGTGTACATCCAAATTCACGTGCAAATGCTTTGTAAAAACCGGCATGTGTTTCAAAACCATATAGCAATGCTACATCAATCATTCTGTTTCCACATTCTATCTCATAGATAGCATTTAACAATCTGCGTCTTAATATATATTGCATTACAGGCAATCCAACTGCAGTCTGAAACAATCTATAATAATGGAATACTGAAAACCCGGCTCTCTCGCTCAACTCTACAGCTGAAATATCACACTTGATGTTATCTTCAATATAATCAATACTATCTTGAATAATTTCTCTGTACACGCTTACACTCCTTTCCGTTTTTTTGTAGCTACACCTATATAATAACGCAACTTTTCCGAAAAACCTTTCCTATTTTGTCATATTGGAATCTGTATAATACTAACATACCTTATTCTTTTCTAAAATCAAATGCCGCAGATACACTCTACGGCATTCATATTATAAGATTTAATTAGTTCAACAAACATCTAATTACATGATTATGTACTCATCTGTCTAACGAGTTGGAACATAATACTTCTCAGGATGTACTAATTCTTCCCCTTTGCGAAATGCTTCTATGGCATTAACACACTCTTTGATACATAGTCGGATGCATTCCAAACTAATATCATATGCATACACTTCCAAGTCATCTTTTTCAGCCGCCGGATCATCAAAGAAATCCTGATATAAACCATGTACCACTTCATCATATAGTTCTGGATGAAGCCCATCCAATTCCAGATTTCTATCCTCTTCCAGATTATATACCAATCCAAATTCATTTCGCAAAATATAGTTTAAGCGATGGAAATCCACATACCCTTTTTGATACATTGCCTGACGTTCTTCCTTTGACTTTACTTTAGAACGTATCTGCGTTTCCATTATCTCATGAAACCATACCATATCCGTAATTAGATGGCATAAAACTCCCAGATACAATTCATCCTGTTTCATTTTATTCACATATCTTGATACAAAGGTCATCCAATTTCCACCTTTCTTATCACCATGAATTTCAAGATAATGAGTACAGTTTTTAGATGAATCCTCTCGACAAGACATATCTGGGCACAAGGAACCAATCTTAAATCGGTTCAGATTTTCAATTTTCACCTGCTCAGCCACTTTCTCTGCAATCAAATAGTGAATCATTCTGGATGGCATAGCCTACGCCTCCTTCCTACAGCAATACAGATATGTATCTCTTTCAAACGTAAACTCTCCACGCTCATTCTTATACTTCTCCAGAAACTCCAGGAATTCCCTTCTCCGAATCTCCAAAGTTTCTCTCACCGGGCGGCATACTTGTTGAGTGTACTCCATAAATTCCTCTGCAGTACTAAAATGAAGTGTTATTGCATACGCATGCTTTTCAACCATAGGAAATACTTCATGTAATTCTTTTTCCCACTCTTCCACATAGTCTCTATGTTTGCGGTATAACTTGCTCAGTTCCGTATACTCTTCCTCTTCAAAAAACTCACGCAATAAGGGCTGTATCTTCTCATAAAAAAGCAATCCTCCCCAAGTACAAATAAAAATACCATCCCTTGAAAGCGCAGAAGCGAATTTGCGGTACAGAGCCTTCCTGTCACTGATATGCGACACCACATGGTTAAAGAAGATGCGCTCATATAACCCGTTCAGAGACATGGTTCCCAAATCATCCCACACAAAAGAAAACTCACATTCTGCCAGTTTCCCTTCCAACTCCTGTTCTTTCATGTAATTACAGAAGGTATCCATATGGGTGTTATGCTTATCCACACAAGTTACACGTAATTGCTCCGGCAAACGCTCCCTATTATATCGCCACAAATTTCCCCAACCCGCACCGGCATCCAACACTTGCATACCATTTCTCATTCCTGCTTTATCCCAGATAAACCTTGACCAGCCACGAGGTTCATCCGCATGCCGTTTTAATCGCCATACCAACTCGTCTGCACGCTGATTTCTTACAATAATTCCAAGAGCCTTGAGAAAACCATCGGAATCCTGTTCTTCACCTCTACATTCCTGTACCGCACGGTCCACATGGGCAATGACGGTATTCAACTGTTCTCTCTTCTTTTCCAACAGACGTTTCTGTTCCAACAAAACATTTTCTCGGCTGGCATTTTCATACAGCTGCAAAAATCGGCAATCTGCTCCAAGGAAAAGTCCAGATATTTCATCAGCTGAATTTTCCCCAAAGTTTTCACTGCTTCCTCGCCATATATGCGATAGTCATTTTCTCCATTGCGTTCCGGCAAAAGTAAGCCCTTGCGCTCATATACGCGTAACGTTTTCGTGGATATTCCGGCAAGCTTCGCCAATTGACCGATGGTATAATATTTGTTCATGATAATCCTCCTTGCAAATCGAGTTCCCGGGAGCATTGTTTTTGTGTTAATTTAACACATTTTGATTAATCTTGATTTTAGTATAAACCTTGCCCCAAGGGTAAGGTCAAGAATAAAAAACATATCCACCTAGAACCTTTATTTCTATCGTTCTATCTGTGGATATGCTTCTTTATTATTAGTTTTCTATAATACTCACCCAATTTTTAGCACAAATCTCTTCTATCTCTAGGCATTAAATCTACAAATTTTACAATGTCCTCAACTGTATTTTTTCCTTGAAGTATCCCATTCAAGAAAACTACCATTTTGTTATCATAGTCATTATTGTTAATTGGATTAAACTGCGCACAGATAACAAAATTATATGGCGTAATATAGCGAATTCTTAATTCTGCCTTTCCGTTTAAGTCAACTACTTTTCCATCTATTACAGCAGCACCATCATCATACTCTGTTCTTTTTATCTTATTGCCTTGATATACAGCATATTCTTCATTATAATAACCATATTCCCTCTTCCATTGCTCTATAAATTCTTCATTGTGTTCATACAGGCCTGTTGGCTCTTCCGGAACCGTCTCTACATAAACAAACTTCTTATAATATTCTGGCGAAGAATACACTACAATTCGCTTTACTTTTATTTCGTCACCATCTATCAAAAATTTATCTTCTGAGACTTTTTCAAATTTGCCAATATCCAAATTGCTACTACCTCTAAACCACCATATAGGCCCTCTTAATTTTTTGCCACTCAAAGGATTTTTCAACAAAATGCCTAATCTTTCAACACACTCCTTAGGATTATCATATTCCATTATCCCTCTTACACCAGGAAATGCTTTTCCAAATCTATAACTGAAAAAAGTCGTGGAATGATCAAACATGTCAATATCAACAGATTGCGCTTCTTCTATTTCCTCATTCTTAAGTTTTTTTGAAATTATTTCCAAGTCATTCTTTTGATTTATTTCATCATATTCCTTTATATTTGCTGCAATTATTTTTTGTACAGAAATAAACTCTTCATCCCAATGTCTCTGATTTCTATTAATATCTGTATCACTAATACATAAAAAATCTTCTATAAATCCTCGAGCAACCTCAAACAATTCAATCATCTTTGGCGAAAATGCACCTTTCATTAATTGAGTCATCTGCTCCTCTGTAGCTTTATATGTAATTGCATCAAGTTTTTTTATCCTATCGGCTTCTCTTATAAACCTATATAATTCAACCAAATTTCTTGTTCCAGCACCACCTACACATGAATTTAGAGTAAAAAACTTGGGATATAATTCATAACACAAATCTCCCTTTTTTCTTATCACACAAGCCATTCTACTCCCAGCAACATCTCCAACAACAAGAATAAACTTATCTATACTTTTTATATCCTCCGTCCTCAGTATATCCATTGGATTATTACCTGAAAAACTTAGATTTGGAGCAAAGGCAAATTCTCCTCTATTATATACCATCCATTCTTCATTAACGCCAAAAACATTAACAAATTTTCTTTTAAACTCATCATCCGGCTCTTTGCTTTGAGTCAAATATACTTTCAGTTCATCTACATTTTTTAAGCCTATCAACGAACTTACATACTCAACCGTATACTCCTTTTCACCAAATCTTCTCGCCTGATTTAAATTTGCAAGTAATATATCAAATCTTTCAGAAAACCAAGATTTATCTCTTTCTTCCGTATCATTATTTGCATAATAATAATTATTTGTGACATTGTTTCCACTTCCCGTCACATTTCCACTTCCTATCACAGTATTAACATTACTATTATCATTGTGCGTAATATTATTATTGTTACCAACAATGTTTTGGCCTCCTGAAATAGTATTTTCGCTATTTTTTTTAATTTTCTCATGGGTACCAGTTTTATCAACAGGTTTCTTCTTCCATACAGATTTAACAATTACCCACACGGTTGTTAATACAGTTATTCCTATGCCACTAAATACCCATTCTCTTTCTTCCCAAATCATCTTCCAAAAACCATCCCAACTCATTACCATACCCACTCCTTTGTATTTATCACATCACATATAATGTGTTCTTTTAATTTAATTAATTCAGCAAACAGAACATATTCTTATTGAAAATGGACTGTCACAAATCTGCAACAGCCCATTGTATTTATACTTACTTATTATTCTGATAACAAATTGATAACACATTTTTGCAACCAATTTGCAACCACGCTTCCCAAAAACTCAGTGTTTTCGGGCATTCCAAGCGTTTTTCTCCTATTCAAACTCAATCGTTCCCGGTGGTTTACTGGTCAGATCATAGAATACGCGATTGACCCCGCGCACTTCATTGATGATTCGACTCATTACCGTCTGCAGTACCTCAAACGGGATCTCTGCGCTTTCAGCTGTCATAAAGTCGATCGTCTTTACTGCGCGAAGCGCAACTGCATAATCATAGGTTCTCTCGTCACCCATGACACCCACAGAACGCATATTGGTGAGTGCGGCAAAGTACTGGTTTGGTTTCCATGCCGGCTCTGCGCCATTTGCTTTCTGGTATTCAGCGGCTGCCTTGTCCACCTCTTCCCGGTAGATGAAGTCTGCATCCTGAACGATGCGGACTTTTTCGGCATTGACTTCACCAATGATACGGATTCCAAGTCCCGGTCCAGGGAATGGCTGACGAAATACCAGTGCCTCCGGGATTCCGAGCTCCAAGCCGGCTGTCCGCACCTCGTCTTTGAACAGATCGCGAAGCGGCTCGCTGATTTCCTTGAAATCGACGAAATCCGGTAATCCTCCCACATTGTGATGAGACTTGATGACCGCTGATTCTCCGCCCAATCCGGATTCTACCACATCTGGATAGATGGTTCCCTGTGCCAAAAAGTCAACTGCGCCAATCTTCTTTGCTTCTTCCTCAAATACACGGATGAATTCTTCTCCGATGATCTTGCGTTTCTGCTCCGGCTCGGTGACACCTGCCAATTTGCTGTAATATCTCTCCTGTGCATTGACACGAATGAAGTTCAGATCAAACTGTCCGCCCGGGCCAAATACCTGCTCCACCTCGCCTCCTTCGTTTTTGCGAAGTAAGCCGTGGTCTACAAACACACAGGTCAGCTGTTTTCCGATCGCTCTGGAGAGAAGGCCCGCTGCAACGGAAGAATCTACGCCACCGGAGAGGGCGAGCAACACTTTTCCGTCTCCGACTTTTTCGCGGATCTCCTGAATCGCAGTTTCTACAAATGTATCCATCTTCCAGTCACCGGCACAGCCACAGATACCTCTTACGAAATTGGAGAGGATCTCTTTTCCCTGCAGGGTATGAAGCACTTCCGGATGGAACTGGATCGCATACAGATTCTTGTCCGCATTGGCTGCTGCCGCTACCGGACAGTCTGCTGTATGAGCGATGATCTGAAAATTCGGAGCCGCCTGCGAGATATAGTCATTGTGACTCATCCAGCAGATCGTTGTCTCATTGATCTCTGTAAACAATGGGGACGTCTGGTCTACATGAACCTCGATCTTGCCGTATTCGCGCACCGGTGCTTTTTCTACTTTTCCACCAAGAATGTGCATCATGAGCTGTGCGCCGTAGCACAGACCCAGCACCGGAATTCCAAGTTCAAAAAGTTCCTTCGTATAGGTCGGTGCCCCTTCTTCGTAGCAGCTGTTTGGTCCACCTGTTAAGATGATTCCTTTTGGGTTCATCTCTTTAATTTTTTCTATGTCCGTCTTGTAGGAATAGATCTCGCAATATACATTGCATTCTCTGACACGGCGCGCTACCAGTTGGTTATACTGACCGCCGAAGTCGATGACGATGACTGTCTCTCTTGCCATGACGTTCCTCCTAAGTTTTCAATTTAATAAGGATTAAAAAGTATGCGCTATGCGCATCCTTGCAGAGCATTTTTATCGTAACGGAGACAACGTTTCCTATACGATAAAAAAAGGATCAAAACGATCCTTCTTTCATAATAACAAACCAAATTCAGAACCTCAACCCCAATTTGATAAGTTCTTTATTTAATTCACTTTTTCTACCACCGTTTTCGTCTTCCAGCGCCCCTGCTTTACCCGGATGATATTCATGCTTCCGGTCAGTGCCCAGGTCATACCGTTGGTCCACCAGATGCCCCACATTCCAATCCCCGGGATCAGCATAAAAAGCTGCGCAAAGCCAACGCGTCCGATGACCTCGATGACACCGTTCATCATGGAAAAAGTAGCGTCTCCCACACCGTTTAACATTCCGCGCAGCAGATAGATGGTTCCCAAGCCCACATACATCAGGCTTGTAATCATCAGTCCCTTTGCCCCGATTTCAATGACTTCCGGATCATTGACAAAAATTTTCATGATCGGCTGACCGCACGTATACATGACAAGGATCATCAGTGCGGAAAAAACTGCCACGATCATCATTCCTTTTTTGACACCGACCTTCACGCGTTCAAACTGTCCGGCACCTGCATTTTGTCCCGCAAAGGTGGACTCCGCCATACCCAGTGAATTAAACGGCTGATGCACAAGCTGTTCCACACGTCCGGTTGCTGTAAATGCTGCCATAACGGTTGGTCCGAATCGGTTGACAACGCTTTGCAGTGATACGCACGAAATTGCGATCAGTGCATTTTGTGCCGCCATCGGAAGGCCTATGCGAAAGCTCTTTTTTACAATTTCGGAATCCACCATAAAATGGTTTCTTTTTAAGTGTAGATTTTCGTTCTTTTTATAACCATATATAATGGAACCGACCATGGAAAAGCCCTGTGCAATCACAGTCGCCCATGCGGTTCCTGCCACTCCCATGTCAAATTTCAACACAAACACCAGATCCAGCACGATATTGATAAAGCTTGCTACAACAAGGAAGATCAAGGGTGTCTTCGCATCCCCCAGAGCGCGCAGTATGGCCGAGATCGCATTGTATCCCGCTACGATAAAAGTAAAACCGCAGACAATCCTCATATACACCAGCGCATCTGCGAAATTTTCTGCCGGCGTGTGCATGAGTGTGAGCACCGGTCTGGCAAAAAATGCCCCAAGAAAGCTCATCAGCACACCGGTAACTGCCGTGATATAGATGGTATTGGCAATGATCTTTTTGACATAATCATGCGCTCCTGCCCCATAATACTGAGAGATGAGGATTCCGATTCCGGAGCCCAATCCCATACAAAGCGAAAAAAATAAAAAGTTGATGGAACCCACCGAACCGACTGCACCAAGCGCATTACTTCCGACAAATTTGCCGACGATCACAGAATCTGCCATATTATAAAACTGCTGGAACAGATTTCCAAACAACATCGGAAGTGTGAAGCGCAGTAACAGATTGATTTCATTTCCTTTGGTCATATCCAATGAATATTGCTTTGCCATCTGAAGTATCTCCTTTGTGTTTTTAAACGTCTCTGAATGTTGTACATTGCAATCATGCTAAGACAGAATACTACCACAGCAAGCAAAAATCAATCCTCTTTTTTTAGGAAAGGTGCTGATGTGCGTATTTTTCTTTTGTTGCCATTCCACCGCGGATGTGACGCTCCGACTTATTGACGTCAAGCACCTTGCGAACCTCAGCCGCGAGCGTCGGGTTGATCCTGGCCAGTCTCTCCGGATCTATCATATCTTTATGTACTGTGGATTTGCTGATTCCAAACTGTTTGGCTGCCTGACGCACCGTCGCCTCATGCTCAATGATATAATTCGCAATCTCAATCGCCCTTTTTTCGATATACTCCTTCAAGAGAAAAACCCCCTGAACATACTTAATTCAATGTATGTCAGACGGGTTTCATTTATGTGTTCATTTTTTCTTCACAGAATATTTTTTAGTTTTGCAATTTTATTGTTGTATAATTTCGTATAACCGTGGTATACTACTATCGTCGGCAGCGATGTCGACGCAACAATTCCCTACAATGTAATGCGCAAGCATTACAGATGTAACATTTTCATAACTAAACTCCTCGAAAAAGCAGCCATCCCCGTGGCTGCTTTTTCACTTGGTCGGTATTTTTTTTATGATTCGAAGATTGTGATCGTAAAACTCTTTTCAAATACCTCGTTTGGCGCGATGACATTTCCCCACTCGCGATCCTTTAACTCACCTGTAAAGTCATTCTTGTCGCATCGTCCGTACCAAGGCTCGATGCAGACGAAACCAGCCTCTTTGCCGACCGGCGACCAGACACCAAAGATGGATGCCTCCATATCGACTGTCAGATAAGGCTTCCGATCCGGTGTACACAGCGAAACCTTCTTTGCCTGATCATGCTCCAGAATCAACGCGTCCTTGTCAAACAATTCCACCGTAACCGGCAGATATCCGCCCGGCAGATCATATTCCGTCTGATGAACCGGTGAGGCCAGCCCACCTTCTAAGTCGGTGCTCACAATGTGCTCCGCATCCATCCGGATAAAATAATCCGACCGCTTGTCACCGGCATTGATCGGGCAATTGAAAGCCGGATGTCCGCCGATTGAAAACGGCAGGTCCTCGTCAGCCGGATTTTCCACCTTCCATACCACCTTTACTGTATACCCATCCAAGATGTATCCGATTGTCAAAGAAAAGGCATACGGATATTTTTTCAAAGTCTCCTCATCCGACTTCAGTTCAAACCAGATTTCGTTTTCTTTCTGTTCCACAAAGTCAAACTCCAGATCTCTGGCAAATCCATGCTGATTCATCGGATAGGTCTGTCCCTTTGTGCGAATCTCCTTGTTGTTCACACCTCCGACCACCGGAAAAAGTATCGGTGCGGTTCTGCCCCAGAATGCCGGGTCCGCACACCACAGATACTCCCTGCCGTCGCTCAGTCTCTTCAAGGATTTCTGCTCTGCTCCATGTGAGTCCACTGCAATCGAAATCACGTCATTTCTCAATTCATAAGTTGCCATTTTCCTCTACCTCCTACTTTTTTAAAATATCTGTCACATGTGAACTTGCACCGAGAAGCTCCGGCCGTTCACAATTTTTCAACTGGTAATCCAGAAACAATCGAAACGTCTCCTCATCCATCGCATTAAGCGTCGGTCGAATGTAATCTGCCGCCCCGTCCGGTGCAAAAATCAGCTCCCGTTCCAGTCCTACCGCCTGATTCCAGGCGTCGATCTGTTCCAGCCTCACATAATCATACAATTCCGCTTCACTGGATTTGATCTGATAATCGTCCGTAAAAGCACCCTCCTTCACCCGCTCTGCGATATGATTTTCCATGAATCCGTACTTGATCACACTGTAATCATTCATGACATAAGCGACCATGATATAGCCGCCGGGCTTCGTCACGCGCTTCGCCTCCGACAGGGCCCGGATATGATCCGCATCCGAATGCAAGTGATACATGGGTCCAAACAAAAGCGTCAGGTCAAAGGTCTCATCCGCAAAACGTTTGAGCTTTAACGCATTGCCCTGATAGGCTTTGACGCTGCTGCCTTTTTGCTTTAAAATACCCAGATTGTATTTGACCAGCTCCACCGCAGTCACATCGTATCCCTCGTCTGCCAGTGCCACGCTGTAACGTCCGGTTCCGGCTCCGATGTCAATAATGCCAGGCACAATTCCCCTCTGCTTTAGCACATCCAGATACTTATGCACATAATGCATAGTGGTGTGATACTCCACCTGACCATGGCGACTGAGCAGCCTTTTTTCCTCGTTAAATTTGTTGTAATACTGTTCCAGTTCTGTCAAGATCGGGCTCCTTTTTATGCGTAGTACTTGTCAAAAATCTGATTCATGAAATCCTTGTAGAGTCGCTCGTACTCCTGATGAAAGGTCTCTGCGATCTTACCTTTGCCATTTTCCGATAGTGCGGCCTCTTCAAAGATCGCAAACGCCGTCTCATAGACTTCCTGATTTTTCTCGTAAAAGATCTCTGTCAGTGCATCCTGAAATGCAAACTGCGCATCCTCTGACAGATTCTCCATAAAATCCTCCCGACTGATGGCACCGGCCGCCTCGTAGTCACTGATAAAAATATGCTTCTCAGCCTTTTCTACATATGCCTCGTAAGCTTCTTTGACATCTTCATATGTAAGTACTTCGTATGTTTCTTTCCAGAAATTATCGAACGCTTCCTTGTCCGGAAAGCTTGCAAAAATATCGTCCATCGTATCCTCCACAAATCCTCAGCCCACTAAATTTTGCATATGGCAAGGGCTCAGTCTGATTCCATTATAACAGACGTGTGGTCCATTTGGAACAATCCCATACATCTGTTGCCAATCCCTCGTAAAAATCCGGCTCGTGGCAGACCATTAAGATGCTGCCCTTATACTCCATCAGAGCTCGTTTCAGTTCGTCCTTCGCATCCACATCCAGATGGTTCGTCGGCTCATCCAAAAGCAGGATATTGGTCTCACGATTGATCAGCTTACACAGGCGTACCTTCGCCTGTTCACCACCGGAGAGCACACGCACCTGACTCTCGATGTGTTTGGTGGTCAGGCCGCATTTTGCAAGAGCACTTCGCACCTCATACTGGGAATAAGCCGGAAACTCCTGCCAGATTTCCTCGATACAGGTAGTGGTCACCGACTGATCCATCTCCTGTTCAAAATATCCGATCTCCAGATAATCTCCCAGCTCCACTTCTCCCTGAATCGGTTTGATGAGACCAAGTATACTTTTGAGCAGCGTCGTCTTTCCGATCCCGTTTGCACCGGTCAGCACGACTTTCTGCCCGCGCTCCATCTCCAGATTTAACACCGTGGAAAGCGGTTCGTCGTAACCGATCACCAGATCCTTTGTCTGGAATATGTAGCGGCCGGGCGTACGCGCTGCTTTGAAATGAAATTCCGGTTTTGGTTTCTCTGCGGCAAGCTCGATCACATCCATTTTATCCAGCTTTTTTTGTCTGGACATCGCCATATTTCTGGTGGCCACCCGCGCCTTGTTTCGCGCCACAAAATCCTTCAGATCCGCAATCTCTTTTTGCTGCTTATTATAGGCCGCCTCCAGCTGCGACTTCTTCATCTCATATACTTCCATGAATTTATCGTAATCACCCACATAGCGGTTCAACTGCTTATTGTCCATGTGATAGATCAAATTGACCACGCTGTTGATGAACGGAATGTCATGGGAGATCAAAATAAAGGCGTTCTCGTATTCGTTCAGGTATCGTTTTAACCACTCGATATGCTCCACATCCAGATAGTTGGTGGGCTCGTCCAAAAGTAAGATATCCGGTTTCTCCAAAAGCAACTTTGCCATGAGAACCTTGGTTCGCTGTCCGCCACTCAGATCCGTGACATCCTTATCCAAACCGAGGTCCAAGATACCAAGTGCTCTCGCGACCTCTTCCACCTTTGCATCGATCATATAAAAATCGTGCATCGTCAAAAGATCCTGTATCGTACCGGCCTCCGCCATCATCGCATCCATCTCTTCCGCAGAAGCCTCTCCCAGCTTTTCATATATCTGATTCATGTTCTCTTCCATCTCAAACAGATAGTCAAATGCTGATTTTAACACGCTTTCAATGGTCATTCCCTTTTCCAATGCCGTGTGCTGATCCAGATAGCCGACGCGTACGTTTTTCGACCACTCGATCTTTCCTTCATCCGGCATTAGCTTTCCGGTGATAATATTCATAAACGTGGATTTTCCTTCGCCGTTGGCACCCACCAGACCAATATGCTCGCCCTTTAACAGCCGAAAAGATACGTCTTCAAATATCGCACGGTCGCCGAAACCGTGGGACAGATGTTCTACATTTAAAATACTCATGATCGTTCTCCAATTACTTTTTTTCTAAAGCGAAGGCTAAAAAACCCTCGCAGCCTTTTCTGACGTCCTGATAGGTAGCTTCAAAATCCCCCGTATACCACGGGTCCGCCACATCTCTTGCTTCTTTCAGTTTCCCACATTTCTCATAATCTGCAAAGGAAAGCAGCTTGTATATCTTGCCCGCTTCATCCGAGCCTCCGGCGATCCGCGCCATATTCCGAATATTTGCGGTATCCATTCCAATCAGATAATCATAATACAGATAATCGTCTCTTGTCATCTGACGCGCCCGGTGCGGCACGACCGGAATCCCGGCTTGTCCGAGCCTGCGAATCGTACCATAATGGGGACCGTTTCCGATCTCTTCCCTGCTCGTCGCTGCCGAATCAATCTCGAACAGATCTGCGAGACCTTGCCGATCTGCTAAATATGTGAAAACACTCTCTGCCATTGTGGAACGACAGATATTGCCGTGGCAGACAAATAGCACTTTTGTCATATTTTTCATATCCTTTCATATCTTGGAATATTTTAGCCCTCGTACTTGCCTCCTTGCCCCCATGTATTTGTTGCAGCATTCCATTGCTCATTGAAGCAAGTTACATTGATTGCCGCTACGATTGGTTTGGTCAGGAAATCTTTAATTGTCCGCAGGACGGTACTGTAATCATCAGTCTTTGTATCAATCTTACGACAGAATGCTTTCCACTTTTTCTGCATAGCTTCATCATCATCGAAATCCATAACCTGTTCAAATTGCTCGATGTTAAAAGTGTGACCACGATTCTCAAAGGTTTTTCTCAATGCTTCGGTCAGAACAGAACCATCAAAGTTAAATTTATTCGCAAGATAATAGATGTCATAGTAGTCCTTCATGCGACTGGAAAACTCCATCAGCATGAGAATCGCATCGATCTTTTCAGCGATGGTCGTTTCCAGAGAGTATGTATTCACCGTAGGAGCTTCAAAATCATCCAACTGGGTTGGGATTCTCCGTTTCTCTTGATTTGGTACAATGACATCCCCCACGCCAAAGTCAATACTGAACGGTGTTTTGGTATTCTTGATCCTTGCAACCAGAGAAGCACCAATACCAGCGTATTTCTTTGCGACAGCGATAGGTGAAATATCCGTAATTTCAAACGTCACAAAATCATTGCCGGTAGGCGTAGCAATGATTTCTTCCAGCACTTTCTTTAGCTGCTCTGTCGTATTCGGAACTCTCCTGAGCAGGAAATCCACATCCACGGTTACTCGGCTATCAAAGTCGGTCATAGAGTAAATGAACAGTCCGCCTTTCAGAACAAGGTTTTCGGCATACTTAGACTTCTCCAACCGACGCAGAAATTCTTCCTGGCAAAAAAGCTGCAGGCAAAGCTGATAACTTCTTCCGCTTTCCTTACCTTTGTTTTTTAGCCGTGCAAGCACGGATGCAGCAACATCAGCCATTCAGCAACACCTCCATCAGTTCAGTAACTTTCTTATACACTCTTAGTTTTTTTGCGTATACAGAAAGGTTTTGCAGATTCTTCTTAGTATCATTCGCATAGGCATTCAGTGCCTTATTAAATATTTCATTGTCCAGCCTTGAGCGATATTTGAAGCAATCACAAATCGTGCGTTCCCGATCATACACCGGAAGAATAACCCCATCAAAGTCTTCGGTTATTCTTCCGAGCTCATATATCTCTGATTGGACATAGTAGGTTTGCAGAGCAAGTACGTCTACATCCAGCTTTGTTCGGGACATGGATCTCGGTACAGCAATAGACCATTTACGAGGCGCGAAGTCACTATATCCATAATGAAAAAGAGCAGATTCTACGCAGACAATTCCCTTTGGAATCAGTGTAGCAAGCAGCTGTTCTTCAG
The DNA here is from genome assembly GCA_022768825.1 of Lachnospiraceae bacterium. GTDB lineage: Bacteria > Bacillota > Clostridia > Lachnospirales > Lachnospiraceae > W0P33-017. The sequence goes on along the minus strand of JALEJB010000172.1, from coordinate 13,185 downwards.
AAGATGAATCTGCCTCTGCAAGTTGATAATACCCGTGCCGGATGCGGTCAAGGTATCCGGCATTACACATATTTACAACATCGACAGCACGCATTCCTGCTGCAACAAAATCTGCTGATTTGGCAACACCACCCTTTTCAATAATAACTTGTTTTGCAAGCGTTCTAATATCCACGTATTCACCAACTTCCATTTTTAAAATCACGCACACCTAATTCGTTCCTGTGTTTGTATTTAATTATAACACTTAGATTTGAATAATCAATATTTTCACACACATTTTCGCAGGTTTTGTGCGTGAAATTTTCTATTTTGGTGTTCAGCTTAAAGCTGCTTTGGAATAACAGGCCGTCCCCAAAAATACAAAGCTTCTGACATAAAAAATCCGCTCACTGAGCGGATTTTTCTTTGCTAGGACCCATGATATTTTGTTCATTTAGTGTCAGTTTTTCAGTCAGACAACTTTGGTAAATCTTTGGTAAAAATCGTTTTCAATCCTCTGAAACGCCGGAAAATCAAGGTTTCCGGGTGATTGTTCAAATATTGCCGTGGCAAACCATGAGGACTTTTATCTTGTTTGGCATAAAATTTCTTTTCCTTTCAAATCATCTCAAACCATTGATTTTACTGGGTTTGTTGGATTTTTGCTTTTTTATCAACTTGCCATTTCTTCTCATAAAAACGCAAGTTTTCTCGGGTCCGTGGTATAAAAATGGTATAAATTCAAAATTTTTATACCACGTTTTTTTTCTTGGTATAAATTCTCAGAAAAGCACATAAATACAGCATTTGCTTACTGTTTTTCCTATTTCTATCTAATTGAATAGCAAGTGCTTTTACAAAATTCATCTTTTGATTCATGTTCTTTTTCCCTACTAATTCTTTTTTTCAATTCATAAATCTCCTTCAAATCCTCTATCGCCACCTCAGGAGCCATCGTATGAAACATCAAATAATTTCGTTTCATTGTTTCCACGGGTGCTTGCTTATAAATTGCTTTACTGGATTCCTCAGTATAGTAATGCCAATATCTATAAATGTATCCAATCCAATAAATCACATCCTTGGAATACACTTCCCCCTTCTCACCCAATTTATCCCCTGCGGCTTCTATAACCTCTTCGAGCAAATACTCTTCTCCTGCCCACTGCATGCGGTTATAGGTAGAGTCCAAAGCCTTCGCAGTTTCAGAATTCATGAAAGTCTTTATAAAGCTAGCACTTCCCAACTGTCTATCTACAGAAAGTTCAAATAATCTGCCCTGAATATCACACAGTTTTAATTGTATTTCATTCATGATTTGCCTCCTGCCGCTTGGTCTAAAATCTCGTCAAAGAACAATCCCTCTCTACGATAGTTCCTACAGATATCATTTGCCAATGAAGAACCTTTTACACGATTTGCCTCTGAAACTTCCTTCATAAACAATTTCTCTAAATATGAAATTGGGATTTCTTTCTCAATCCGTATCGCATCACACCCCTTTTGTGTGACTGCAACGTACTGTTTTCCAAGTTCCAATGCAGACAAACTATTTATTAACGCTGCGTCGGTTATGTTTCCAATGAAGAAATTGTCAATAACAAAGAACATTCTGTCATTTGCAATACTTCCAATAATCAAATCTTTATCCTTTGTCATTTCTTGATATTTGCTATAAAAAGGTGTTCCTTTTATTTTTTCCATTCGACCTCTATGATATGCGACAATCATCGCCCACTCCAAATCAGCCGGAACATCTAATACAGCAAGGTTATCCACTGATATGGAAACAATATAAAGCTTTGCACTCTCATAATCACAAATAAGTGTTAGCGCTTGGCTCGGTTCGGTTCCCATATAGAATCCTTCTCCAAAATCGCACTGTTTACGACTCTTTGGTGCAATATCCCCTTCTATTCCGGATTTGGAACCGTGATACAGCAGCACTCTCCCTTTATCAAGTTCAACGCTTCCAGAAGCTGCTTCTATCTTTTCCAAAACCATGTCGTAAACCGGAACATCATACTCCTTGCATAGATCATATATTTTGTCCTGTGCAAGCTTATTTGGCAACGCACGACCATTCTCCCAACGGTTTACAGTCGCAAACGTTACATTCAAAAGTTCTGCAAATTCCGTCTGATTCATATTCATATGTGAGCGTATTTTCTTGATTAAATCTTGCATAATATCATCTCCATGCCTCATTACAGTTTATAACATTTATTCTAATATAAATTATATAAAATGTTATACGATAAGTCAATCTATATAGTAAGACACATGCAAGAAATATAGGACACAATATGTTGACTGCAGGCACCCGTAGTCATGCTACAAGGCAATAAGAAAAGGCACAGACTCACAGAACATCGTCCTACAAACCTGCGCCTTGTCGGCGAAGTAGCCTAGCACGACTACCTCCTCCAGTAAACATATTGAATATTTTTGACGCAAGCGACAATTTTCTTCAATAATAACCTATCAAAAACAAACACTATTTTCCTTAACCTGTAATCTATTAAAGGTTATCAAGACTACCTCTTGATTCTTTTCTCACAATCATTTACTATAATCTCACGAAACGGGTTTTTGACTGAGTAAAGTCTTCGGACCAGAAAAGGTTGCTCGTTTCTTTTTTGTAACATATTTTTTATACAATAACATTCTTTATTTTACTTTGTAATGTTTAATGTTACTTCTTATTACTCAGCATACAAATCATAAGCGCCGCGGTCTACTTTCATTTGTTTTACTGGAATATTCTGTCTTTTTGCTATAGCAATAATTTTATCTCGATTTTCTTTTTCAATAGATGCACCTAAGTAAATACAAGATACTTTGGGCATTACCAATTCTGAATCCTCTGTAGCACCGATAAGAATACGCCACTCATTCTCATATTCCCATTCCTTATCTTTGGTCAATAATCCCATCATTATCTCAACATATGCTTCTTCCACGTTTTCTACTGAATTATCTATAGCTGCTTTCCAAGGAACCAATGGTCTATTTTCAGAATAAAATACCGGTAACGGTAATTTTGATAGTACCTCATCTTCAGGTTCATTAAAATCATATTCTATACAAAATCCTTTGTGGCTATCTGCATAATGTGACCACATAAGCCTATTTTTATAGCTTGTGCATAAACAACCAATAAGAAAAAGGTTCCGCATTTTTTCCGTAAGTTTATTATCCATATCATCTATTAACCGTTGGACCATATCTACAGAACCATTATATTCAGGATACAACTTTTGACTCACACGCATAGTAAGCCCAACTTCATCCTCATCATTTGTAATACCATTTGCGCGCGCATAATCTATGAAACTTGAATTCTCCTCAGAAAGCAATAGCATTCCCTCAGGAGTTAAACTTTCAATTGCACGAGGAAACATATTAGAGCAAATACCCAATGACTCTTTAAACGCATCATCAGAAAATATAGTTTGCATTAACTCAGCAATAACAAATGCATTATTCTTCAAAAACAACGACATCTCTTCATGCGCCTGAACTTTATAGACCTTATTTGCGAAAAACTCATTTAAAATTTTGCTTGTCAGAAGTTTTTTTATAACACGCTTCTCATCAACACCATACTCCTCTATCCGGCTTTCTCCTTGTACAACTTTAACATAATCTTCCAAAACCTTACTCACAACATCCAATTCTGTCCCATACATTGCAGTACACAAGGATTGAAACGTCACACCAATTTTACATTCAAATGGATCATTAAATGCATCTGCCTTCGAACAATGCAATGTTCCATCTTGAAGATTCTTAAGAGAATATCCATCTTTATCGAACGACCGATACTTATATAATTTACCTCCATTGGTATCTTTTAGTAAAAAAGCATGTAATTGACGTTGTAACTCTATGGGTTCGATTTTTTGATATGACATTTTTATCATATCTTCTATCACTTTTTTCTTTTCCTCAGGAGAAATCATACTACATTACCCCATTAGTCATTAAATTACCTTTATGAAATACTCCCGTGCAATGAATTTTCTACTCTGTTTTAATACACTAATAATCACTCATTACCAAGGTTTTTCATAAGTTCTTCTTTTTCTTCTCTAATCAATTTTTCAAAATATGTTTGTGCGTCATCCCCGAAATCCGGTTTGATTCGATTTGCTTTTCTTTCCTCGATGTAGTCACATATTTTATTATAATCCTTTTTAGGAAATGCCTCATATAGCAATCCTTGTACACCATTAGGTTCATGCGTGTTAATAAAGATTCGTTTCAAAAGAATATCATTTGTTGCAAACATAAACTCTTCAGTATATTCTTCTTTGTCCCAATACAGGGTACTCCATTTTGAAAGATAGCTTATATCCCACGCCTGATTTTCACATCCTGAAATAATCCGATTTATATCATTTGTATTTGCCCCTTTTGGAGCTTTAATATTGTCTTGCCCTGTAAACAATAATATGGCGTAGACTAACGCATATTGACTTAGCAAGAGATTATCATACGTCCATCGTAAAAAATCTATTATTTTATCTACAGGTTTTAAGTCTCTTTTTCTATATAAATTGACTATATGTAGCATCGATGCAACCATCATATAATAATGATCGCCACCATTTGAATAATCAACAGTAATATTCTTCGCAGTCGTTCCAGAAAACTTCATCGGTACTATCTCCGTTTCTTGTCCCTCTGCAATCCGTAGCCAAGTTTGGCCTGGATATGTATCAATTATTTCTAAAAACTTCTGTAATTCTTTCAAGCCTTCCTCTTGATTCTGTATTTGTGTCGCCCTTTCTTGAACTGCAAGTCCTGCGCTAATTGCAATATCATTCATTTCAGCCCAAGTCATCACTAATCCTAATATTTGAGATTCACCTTTATCCTTCAGACTTCCCTTTTCACAAAATTTGAGTAGTCCACTCAAAATATTTCGATCCACAAAAAGTGTAATAGATTTTTTCCTTTTTATTTCATAAAATTTATTAAAATCAAATTCACCACACGGAGCTATCTCTGGATGAAAAATAATTTGTATTTTTTGAATTGTATCCCATATGAAGTTCATATCTTCATCATCCATAACCAAAAAACTATTCATACTCTTATCCTCCAGTAACTAGCATAGAACACTAATAAATTGTCTCAGAGACACATATTCTCATTTATCAATTCACATACCTTGTAACAAAACAAATCAATTACGCCTACCTGCAATAGAGTATTTTCTTCCATTGTATTCATATACCGTATTATATGGCCCTAGATTATCAAAATCTATCAATTGTTCAAAATATATCGGATTACCTATTTCAAAATTGGGATTCTCATTCCACGCTTCTACATAATGTTTGTTAATAACATACTTTGCCAAGTTTCCTCTATCATAAAAGTAATAACCAACCAGTTGTTGAGGGAATATACCATATTTTATCATTATTTCATTATGTCTATTTGAAAACCACCTTAATCCATATTGCTCGAGTATTTCGTTCACATAATCCGTTTTTTTATATGCCCTTCCTTCTTCACAACATTCAACCCAACTGTCCATCACTACATAATAGCTATTATTACGTCCTCTTCCAAACATCCTGACTGTATTAAAGCGATTATCTCCATAACTGCATGATATACATGGTGTAACCTTGCTAAATTCTTTTTCTTGCATTGTATGAAGTGCATATATCAACCATTCCTTTATGCATAACAATTTTGAGACATCATCTTCCACTTCAACATTATTGATTAACTGTTCTACAAAATCATTGGCATCTTCTTGACATTTCAAATACTTATAGCGACCATAATAATATTTGAGTTTTTGTCCATATTTTCTAATATAATAAAGCATTACTTCTTTATCTACTATTTCAGGATCACAAAAAATTCTCATTCTCTCATCCTGTCTATCCAATAATGCATGTAATGATTTCTCTCCCCAATCAAACAGAATTTCCGGATGAAAAACAATATCATTAAGAATCCTACTTCTCCCCTCTCCACGAGCCACGCAAATAATATCCTGATTTGTCAACGCATTCATTAATTTATTTTTATAAAATTCATCCTCGAATCTCAAAGGACTACCATCTGAACATTCAAATTTAGGAATACTCTGTATCATTTCTACTTCTGTCATTTTTCTCCTCTTTCTTTCAATGGTTCTTATAATGCTTTTTCTATAAAAATATCAGATATTTTTCCTTAACCCCTAATAAAACCGTTGTTATCAAAATTTCCTCTTGATTCTTCCATCAAAGTTGGATAATATGAATTCATGAAGCGGGTTTTGTGTCGTGTACAGCCATATGGCTCAAGCGGGTAGCTCGTTTCATTTTTAAGAAACGGGTTTTGTGCTGAGTAAAGTCTTCGACCAGAAAAGGTTGCTCGTTTCTTTTTTATTTAAAGAATTTCAGAAAAAGGAATTTGCGCAAAAAGCAAATCCCTTTTCTTTTTCCACCACGTCACAGCCCCAAATTCTCAATTTTTTGGCTTAAATTTGGTATAAAAATCTTCTCTCAAACTCCCAAAACCCTTGATTTTCCTACACTTTTCCGGAAAAGCAACTTGCTGCCGTGGCATACCATGAGGACTTTTATTTTTCTTTGCATATCTTAGTATAACCTCGATTTTCCTTGTATTTCCTAGTGTTCCAAGCATTTTCCTCTAGAATCTTATCTTGGTATATCTTATCATATTTTCTCATATCTTGGTGGGTAAAAGAGGTACAAAGAAGACGATTGATTATCTGCAATAAAACGCAACAATTCCCTTTGTTGGTAAAAAGCATAACTAAATTATCAAATAATTATAGTTCGCACTTTATCATTTCTTCATTTTCATAATTATCTGTACTCGTCCCAAGATAACTATTAGGTGCAGGCATAATCACAGTTCTTTTAATGTAACTTCATTCGCCGGAATTATAAATTGTTTCAAATAGTTCTGCATATTTTTATTATATGCATAAACATAACATCCCTTTATACCACGAGCTAAAATAGTGGTATATGTATTAATAATTAGTTCTTTTAAAGTTTCCTCATCTGTACCAGCTTTTACTTTTGAATCCTTATACTCATCCAAATTAATTACAATTGAATTACTTTTAAAATCATAGTCGATCTCTTTACCAAATATAACACCAACGTAATTCATGTCATATCCCTGAGTAGTATGGATACACCCAATTGTGCAATGCGAATCCTGTCTAGTAACCCATGATTCATTGGTCAAATTCCAAATATACTTGTGATTTTCAATCAGAATATCATATTCGCCATTTTGAACGAGCAAGTCATAACATGACATATCATCTTTAGGTTTATTCTTTTGTTTTGTTTTCCATTCCCATGAAAATCCAGCAACCGTTTTGCACAAACCCATTTCATCATCTTTTTTACGTACAGTTTCCACAAGTAAATTAACGTCATCAAAAATCATGAAATCATAATTTTCCATATTTTCACGTTCTTTTCTCCTGCATGCCATTACATCCTTAATATACTGAAGATAAGTATCTCCACCCTCACATCTCATTTGAGTCTCAAGAATATGTTCATTGGTTACATAATCATACTTTTTCAAAGTATTTTCATATTCATCATGTGAAATATCTGATGACTTTACGCTCTGAGTTTTATCATAAAAAAGAATAATATGCTTCGCTGATTTTAAAACCCACTCCAGCTGATTAGTTTCAGTTGGTTCTAAATCTAATAATCTACTTACATCATCAAAAGATTTATATCCCGTTAGATTTTTACGTTTCGACAATCGATGCGATTCATCAACAAAAAGAATATCGTAATCTTCTTTAATTACATCTGTTGGACCTATAACCATTTCACTTACAAGTCCATTACCACACTCTTTAAATACATTTTTGACTGTTCCTCTAATTCCCGGCATAGGAAATACAAATCCTATCTTGAAAGCTTTTCCACCTCTTTGTGTTTGAATATATTTTTTTAGCCTTAACAAAGTATTCCGTTTGCTTTCGTCAATATCATCTGCAAATCCCTCTGCCTTACTATCTAACAAACTATCATCTATATTAATGGCATTTACCAATGAATTAATAATACTAATTGCCAAAACTGTTTTTCCCGTGCCTGCACAACCATGAACAAGACTAACTCCCTTTTTACCCTCTGCAAAGCTGTCTATAATTTCATTGATTACTTTTATACTTACTTCATTCTGTTCCCCAGTCAATGCATTGTAAGGAGAAAACTTAAATATATTTTTGTTTTCTATGATTTCAAGAGAATTTTTTGCAAGCTTTTTGTCAAGCATTTCCTGCCATAGAACAGTAAACTGATTTCGATAAAATTTTCTCTGATAGTAATCATGTATTGCTTGCTGGCCTTTGTTTTTATTCAGTATATTTTTGAATCTGCCATCAACCGAACAATACTTTATCAATCGCTGCTCATAATCTAAAATAACTGATTTATTAAAACGTCCATCAAAAACAATCTCTATAACTTTCAAATTCTTCTTTTCTTCATTTTTCAAATGCTGACTCATTCGAGTAGCTGCACTTGTAGTTTCGCCTATGTAGAGATTGTTATCATCGTGAATAAGATAGACTACAGGCCAATTTCTTCCCTTTGTTGTATCTTTTAGTTTTTGCAATCCACATTCATTGAATTCAAACTCTTGAATTTCATTCATAACCGGCATATCAACACCTCGCGTCATTACAATTTATCATACTTGTCACTCTTACCTTTGGCTTTCTCAACTGGATATTTCTCATTATTTCTCTTTATTTTCGCTTGCACAATTTCATCCAAATCTAATCCACATGCATCAGCCATCAAAACACAATAATTTACAACATCTGCAAGTTCTTCTTTTATCTTTTCTATTTTATTCTTTGAAGAAGTATCAGCTCCACTCCACTGAAATACTTCTAATAATTCTGATGCTTCCAAAGAAATAGAAATTGCCAAGTCCTTCGGATTATGGAATTGTTTCCATTCTCTGTCATCTCTGAATTTAAGAATTTGATTAATTGTTTCCTTGGTCATACTACTCTTCATTCCTCCAATTCCAAGCATATTTTGTATATCTACCGCCACCTATTTTAGTAATTTTTCCTGCCTTAACAAGCTCTGTTAATGTTCTCTGAATAGTCGTCCGGCTTATTCCAGGAGCTCTTTCAAGAATTTCCGTCTTTGTAATTGTACCTAGATGATTCTTGATCAGTTCCTCAATCATATCTGGTTTAGGCACTTTCTTTTCTTCCACAATATGTGCTCTATCAAAGAATTCTCGGTATGCTGCCATAATAATTCCAAGAAGATATTTTACAAAAGCCTCATAGTTATTTTCATCTTTCATCCACCCTTGTGAACTTTTCTGCAAAGCATCATAATAACTGTCCTTTGTACGTTCTATCAACTTTTCCAAACTGATATATTTTCCAACAATATAATCATTCTGATAAAGCAATAATAAAGTCAATAATCTGCTCATTCATCCATTTCCATCATGAAACGGATGAATGCACAAGAAATCAATGATAAACATTGGTATGAGCAAAAGTGGATCTGCTTCGCTTCTGTTAATCGCCTCATTATAGGCAGTGCACAGGCATATAATTGCATCCGGAGTCTCCCATACAGGTAAAGATCTGAATCTAACAAGCTTATTACCACTTGCATCTTCTTCCTCACCTCATTTTAAATTCAACTTCGTCATTTTATTCATAATGACTTAATTGGATTATATGCCTCAACATTGTCAAAAGCAAGTTTAATGCAATTGAAAAAGGACCAGCCCAAGCTGATCCTCTTCCTTATCTCTTAACTTCCTGACTTTTTCTCACTCAATCAGAAAAATATTCCTTTCATTCGCTATATAGAATATCCTCCTACCATAAACCCTGCGCAAGCTTATAAATAATAAGCGGATATCGTTTGTCATTGAAGCTGTAGTTCAATTTTTACGCCACATACTTCTCATTCAGTTTTTCATAATATGCACACAATCTTCTTTCTCGAGCATCCACATCCCGGAGACAAAATGCATCAGCGCCGCCCATGTATACATCGAATAAAAAATCCCTCTGTCGTCTTTTCCCTGCTGCAGGATCCTTTTTGCCTCGTCTCTTGTCAAGGTCACAAAACCATCAAAGCATTCGGTTTCCTCTGCCCCGTCCTGACTGAGCTTCAGCCTGCGCTCATCCGATATCACGATACACACCAACGCATTGCTTTCATCCGTCATTCCCGGTGTAGAAAATAAAAGGTGATTGATGACCTCGATTCGATCGTCCTCTGACAGATCAATGTTTGTCTCTTCTTTCAGCTCCCTTTTGGCAGTGGAAATGATCGGATCCGCTTCCGCCTCATCACGTTTGTCGATCAGCCCCGCCGGAACACTCAAGATATATTGTCCCAGAGGATACCGAAACTCATAGGTCAGCAGAAGCTTTGGTTCCGCTCCATTCAGGATCACCACGCAGCTGACTGCATCCGGAAGCATATTCTTAAACTCTTCGTCGCTTTTTAGCGCAACCAGATTCTCCATATCCCGTCTGGTCGCATTCATATACGGCTTTCCGTCCACATATTCCAATCCAAAAACCTTTAAAAATCGGTTTTCGTAAATACTATGAACCTGATCTTTTGTCAATTTTAATGTCTCTTTCATAGGCGCCTCCATCATTTATCAACTCAGTACTAGTATCGAAAATAATCACAGGATTCTCTGCCCGGCATATCGTCGCCCTTGATATATCTGGCATTGAATTCCATATTGATGTCACGCAGTTCTTTTTTTCCATCGATATAATCCTGATACATCTCGGCAAGTCCCGACATACAGCCATCACAATTTGCCTCAATGTGTCCAAGGGAATACGAAACAATTTTCTCTCGTTCTTCTTTTGTCGTTTCACTGATCAAATATCCCATTTTTCACCTCTTTCTGATCTCTACCACAGATCATAAAACTTCATTGTCTCTGCATCTCTGTACTCATGCTTCTCGTAGTACCCGATCAGCTTTCCCTCATCTCGCAGTGCCACCATATACACGTCCTTATTCTGCTTTTCATTGTGAAAGGTATAGACGATATTGTGGCTCTCATCTGCCGCAAACCAATCGAGGACTTTCTGTATCTTCTCTCCTGATTCCGGATTGTGGCACGCCAAAAGACTTTTTCCAACAAGCGTATCTCCGCCCCACTTCTCATAGTTATGTACAGCCGCCGGATTCATATAGATGACCTCATGCGTCAGATCACAGATCACCACCGCAGCTCTGTCCTGGTCCACAATGCTCTTATAAAAACTGATATCTATCTTCTTTTCCATCGTCTAATATTCCTTTGCTATTTCTTCAGTGATTCCATACATCTCCCGAAACTGCTCCAGGTCCGCCGGTCCCTTGATCAGCATCACCTCTTCGAACTTACCTGTATGAATGTCTTTAAAGCCTGCCACCTGTTCCCCGTGGCAGATGCTCGACTTTATGACAGGCTTCTTATGTTCCCTGTCATAGGTCTGAACTACTGTTTTCTTTTTCAAAAAATGTTTCAACATCTCCGGTCACTCCTCTGTATCTGTCCGAATGCATTTCTACTTCTCTACCTCGCCTGTCCAATCCAGAATTCCACCGCATTCCACAATATTGGTATATCCCATAGCGGCAAGCTTTGCAGATGCCTGTTTACTTCTGTTTCCGCTCCTGCAACAATCTCAATACCGCCGGCAATTACTCTACATGATAGCAGCCAATTGCGATCTTGCATACTTTTTCCCTACATAAAATCCTACGTAATCGCCACCCGTTGCCATTTTGACCTGTTTCTTCGGATATCTTTCGCGCAAGGTTTGTTTTGCGAATTTCTCCGTCTCCGTCCAGGTTTTCTTTAATTGATTACCATTGTCATATCTGATCTCATTCGCATAATCAATACAGTAGAAAATGACATTTCCGTAATCCCGAATTGCATTTAGGTCTTTATACCAGCCAGACCGCTTTAAATGCGAGAATCGATTGATTTATCACCTGCGTCGCATCTGTCCTTCAAAAGGTAAAAATGACTCATGCAATACGCAACATTATGCGAAACTTTTATACACCCGTTTCCAACATGTATGTTTCCGTCAATTGCATCACATTGCCAAGAATCTCAATATTCCTTTTCCAGCTATTGCATTCCAGGGAATGATTGCAGCCGGGATAGGTATAAAGCGGCACATGCTTCTGAGCTGCCAGCCGCTTTACTTCATCCAGATCAGACCACGGATCTGCCTCTCCAATAAACGCGATGGCATCTCTGATGTCTGCAAAAAAGGTCGCTTCCAGTGGCGTATAGAGCACCAATCCGGCAGTCGGTACATATTTTTCTGCATACTGCGCTGCAATCACGGTTCCGATACTTTTTCCCACAAATAAAACATCGTCATACACAGCAAAGTCAATCTCCTTGAGCAGTTCTCTGCACTGCTCAAAAGCCATGTTCCCGGCCTGTATCATTTTCTCTTTATTCCCTTTGATCTTCTCCGGCAGATCATGATACTCCGTACAGATCACCTCATAGCCACGCTCTTCTGCCATCTTTCTACTATAATACAGTAGCGGCTTATCGTTTGTATATCCGATCCCCGGAAAAAATACTGCTAATTTTTTATCTGACATAATACACATAATCATCCTTTCTGGGTGCCGCAGCCTTTAGCGGCGCAGCCGCATAGCCCAGTACGAGATGCCCGATTCCTTCATAATCTCCATGAATACCCAAAGTCTTTAAGATTTCTTTGCCTTCCTCAGACTCGAATTCTTCCTTTGCCCGATGAATCCAGCAGCTATCCACGCCAAGATCTGCAGCGGCATTCATCAGATTCCCCATGACAAGGCTCCCATCATAAATATAAGTAGGCCTAGACTTATCTGCCAATACGATCAACAGTTCCGGCGCTCCGTAGAACGGATCAAAGCCCTCCGGTTGTCCCATGATTTCAGCATTCATGACCGAAAGCCGGTCTCTCAACTCCTTATTTGTCACTGCAATAATGATGGGTGACTGCTTCCCCATACCGGTAGCGGCATACGTACCGGCCTTTATGATCGCCTGCAATTTCTCTTCCTCGATCAGCTCGGGCTTATATGCACGACAGCTTCTTCTTGTTTCCAATACCTTTAATGTTTCTCCCATTTTGTTATCCTCCTAACACTCAATGTT
>JALEJB010000140.1 GCA_022768825.1 Lachnospiraceae bacterium | reverse complement strand
GATCGACGGCAAAAACAAAGAAGGGGAAAGCGGACTGGATCTCTATGGCAAGGAATATGCCCGTCAGATCTTAGAGTCGTTGGATCCGAAGAGTGCAGATGAAGGTCAGATCCGTCATATCCGCAATATCTGTTTCAAAATCTTCCAGGCTAAGTTTGGAATCAAAGCCCCGGCCATGGAAAACGTTGAAACAGAGATGCTCTATGGGCTGACAAGAGACATATTGGCAGATGATATATATTCGAAGAAGATGATGGAAGATCTCTTCGCGGGCTACAATGAGGAGCTGATCAACGATCAGGAGACACTGGAGCTCCTGAAAAAAGCACAGCTTCAGCTGCGCAATGGCACGGACAAAGTGCAGATGGCGCCACAGGAAGTGAAGGAGACGGATGAACTGCAGTGGACACCGCAGGAAAAACAGATTCAGGACCTGCTGGCAGATATGATCTATTCCAGGGAAACCTGGGAGACAGATGCGCTGACTGAAAAAACACATTTATTCAATCGGGATGACATGCGAAAAGAGATGCTTAGAAAAACCCTGCGCAATCATACCGATGCAATTCTTACACTGCTCTACGAGCCGCAGGTGCTGGAAGATGTCTATCGAAAAATGAATCCGCTGCAATCCGGTGAAGAATCGGACGAACTAGACCTGATCGCCCAGTTTAAGAATGCTTTGGATAGTTTTCTGGACTCCGATGGGGTGAAGCCTTTGATGAAGAATAAAAAGATCATACAGAATCTGCTGCCACTGCTGCTGAGTGACAATGAGAATGTTTTTGATGTTTCCAATAAGGATTTTATGAGGTATGAGGAACTTCAGAGGCTTAAGAACACAGATGAATATTATGATAAGGAGGAACTGGAGAAGCTTGAGAAGAATGCTGAGTTCAAGACGCTTCTGGGTCTGAAAAATGCATTAAATCCGATCGTGGCAGCGATCAATTTAAAAAATCGGTTGAGTGGCAAGAAAGATTCGAATGCGTTAAAGGATATCCTTGACCAGTTTCAGGATGCCAGAGAACAGGTGCTGGATCGCCTGAGTGGGGTGTATGTGCAAATATCAGGGGCCGTTATGGGCCAAATGGAAAAGTTTCAGGATATGATCACTGAACAGGTCAAAACGCTTTTTAAAGGGGATGATAAGAAGCAGGAAAAAGCATTGAAAGATAAGACACTGGATGAACTGTTGCGGGAAAATGTATCCGGAGACAAGGGAATGGCGCTTTTTATGAAGAATGTCCTCAACGGCTATTTCAAGAATGCATCGGATATGGACAAAAGAGCGATGATCGCGTCCGCTTTGCGAAATGCCAAGCCCCAGAGGCCACTTCATAAATTGCATCCATTAAAGCCCCTGAAGGATCTGAAAAAGATTCATGAGCTGACCGTAGTCACGGAAGAAATGAAAAAGATTCCGGATGACCTGACTGAAGAACAAAAGAACAGCTGGTTGCAATCCATCAAACAAGTGGAGGAAGAGAACGCAAGACTGGCCAAAGAAAACGAACAGAACGAAAAAGCAAACGAACAGATCAGAAAAGAAAATGAACAGATCAAAGCAGAGAATCAAAGGCTCATGGAAGAAAACGCCAGACTGGAAGCGGAGAATGAACCGATTCGTCAGGAACTGGAGAAAAACAAAGATAAGATCATGGGGAATTACTTCGGTGGATTTTTGAAAGGTGCGGGACCGCTTCTTCAGAAAATGCTTCAGGGTATGCCGGTCAAGGATATGCCCAAGGTGTTACGGAACGCGTTGGAGGATATGAAATCAAATCTGGCTCCGATTCCACAGGAAGTGGTGCAGGCGAGACTGCTGGCGATCGTCAATGGTTCGGATGGCAATATTACCAGAATAGAGATAGTCAAGGCAATGGGCGCGGCTTCGGTTGCGCAGGCGTTTTTCTGCAAGCTGTATGGTCCGAGTCTGCCGAAAGAGGGCAAGGATGTGGTGATCAAGATGCTGCGTCCGGATGTGCACAATCGCATGCAGCGCGAAAAGAAGTTCATGCTGGACTGTGCTGAGCAAACGAGCGAAGGGATGAAAGCTACCTACGAGGGTCAGCTGGAAAAGATAGAGGAAGAGCTTGATTTACGTGTTGAGGCGGATCATGTTGCAGAAGGAAAGGTGTACAATGACGGCGTGAAAACGGTTCAGACGATGAAGGTTGAGCAGCTGGTGGCACCGACTACCAATACCCTTGTACTGGAAAAGGCACCGGGAACCACATTGGACGGCTACATCAAGGACAGCCAGAAGGAAATCGAAGAGATTTTTGCCAAATTTAAAGTCATCGACGATTCTGGAAAAAAGGTATTCATGTACACAAGCGAAAACAAAGGGCTGTATGAGTCTCAAAGAAACCGGCTTGTGGATATGTTCAATCAGATGAAAAAGCGTTATGTTTATGTGGCACAGCTTGCGGAAAAGTGGGTCAATGAGGGAATCTTTGGAAGAGAAGACGGCGGTTTTTATCATGGAGATCTCCATGCCGGTAATTTCATGATCGACGATGATCAGGTGACGGTCATTGACTTTGGTAATGCGATCAAGCTGAGTCAGGAGCAGCAGAAGAGAATTATTCGTATGATGATGGCTGCCAGTGTCGGAGAGGCAAATGATTTTCTGGAGGAATACCATAAGCTGTTGGCGGGCAAATCCGAAGCAAAATATAATGAAAAACGAGCCGAACTGCTGGCAGCGTTTGAGGAGGTCTTCAAGAAGGGAAAGAAAGAGGAGATCGGAAAACGAATTGCTGTGGCATTATCGATCGCACAGAATTTGGGGTTGGAATTGCCACCGGAAGTAGCCAATTTTTCCGCCTCACAGATGCGTTTGCAAAATGCGATGGAGGACATGAACAAACAGATAGAAGCAATCAAAAATGCGATCAAACAACTGGATGAAGGCGACGCTACTTATTTCTTGGTGGATGAAGTCGGAAAATTTCATGAGGAAAACACGCAAAAGGAACAGCCCGCACTTGAAAACGCTACCAAGATGCTGAAAGAGCTTGAGATGGATCGGGAAGAGGTACTGGCTGCCGTCCAAAGCAAGAGCAAGGAACAACGCGAAGCTTTTGATCAGAGAATGAACATACCGGCAATCAAAAAGAGCATGCAGGAAGGCATAGAGAGCTTTCTAGACTGTGTCAATGAGAACGGACAGACCAAAGAGGAACGCCGACAGATCTTTGACGAAAAGAAAAAGGCAATCCTGGAAACGGTTGAGAAAATCGGTTTCCTGTATGACACCGAAGAAATTGCCCGGTTTCATCGGATCAGGGATGAGATCGCGGTATGTCTGGAGCAGCCATTCGAGCATGCAGAGAAATTTGAGCAGCTGAGTGCAGAGCTTTTGCAGTGCAAAAATATGAACACTTATGAGGATCGTCTGGCAAGGCTGCGTCAGGCCCAGGATGCCAAAAAGACACCAAAGGAGGAACTGGTGCGTCTGGAGAATGAATTTCTGCAGCTCCATGAAAAACTGTTTCATCTGAAGGTCATCCGTACAGGGGAGCTTCATGATTCCGGCAAAATGTTTTTCGCCACAACGAGGAAATCTTATAAAGAAGACGGTGAAAAAGAATTGAGGTCATGGTTTGCCGATGAAAAATATTACGGTAAGGAACTGGAAGAGGCTTACCGGGAATTGCGTGCAGAAGTAGATATCTACATGGATCAGCTCAATGCGCATCGTCAGAAATTCTATGAGTTGCTTGACAGCGCGTTTCATATGGATGATGACCCGGAGGCGGTACTGGCTGCCGTGCGGGAAAAGAGCGAGGAAAAACGACAGAAATTTGCCGGCAGAATCAATATTTTTGGGGAAATGCGATCATTACGGAATGTCAAAAATGCTTTGTTGGAGCTTGAAGGGGAACCGGAATCCGATACGCGAAAGCAAAAAATCAAAGAGAATACCGATGCAATCATCAATGCTGCCAGCAGATTGTCCGATTATGTCAGTCCTGAGGAACGCAGTGCGATGCTCGAATTGTGTAGCAGGATAAGGGAAAGTCAGAATGAACCATGGGCAATGACAGAATATGCCAAAGCATGTGATGAACTGCTTTCCTATAAGGAACTTTCCGGTTATGAGCGCGCGCTGGATGACCTGCGCAAAGCACAGGATGATGAAAATACACCAAAGGAAGAAATAGCGCGTCTGGAGAAAGAGTTCCTTCTGATTTATCAGGATCTTTACCGCAAGAAAAGGGGGCATGATCACGTGATAATGCAAGGCAAGATCGCTTCTTCAATGGATAAATTTACGTTGGCTGAGTTGGAGTCGCTGAAGGATATGGATGGAGTGAAGGATTGTCTTCAGGATACGTATCATAAGGGCGCAGAATTGATGAATGAATTACAACAGATGATCGATCTGAAACAGCAGGAGAGCAAAAATGAAGCTGTGGAAGCAAAAATGGAAAAATTTTTAGAGATCTACCGTCAGGCGCTCAGTAAGCGTTTTCAGGATATCCGGACAGCTTTGAAGAGAGAGGTCAGTCAGAAGGATTCGGACAGCTTCTTTGATGTCATGGGTGAGGTTTTGAGTAAAAAGCTGGCGACGGTCGGAAGTAAAGTGGGATGGAAATTCTTCCTGCGTTACTCTTTTAAATCTGCGGATAAAAAAGCGAAATAAGTATGTGGAAAAATTTTTTGAAATGCAGGAGAATTGCATATGTCTATACAACATGAAAAAAACAAACAGATCACACAAAATCAGGTCGACGAGCTGCTTACCCATGATACCCGTGTGGCGACCAATATGGAGAAGGTCAAGACCGGCTATGACGCGAATTATTACAGCATGGAAAAGACCATGCAGGACAGACAGCTCATTGACGATCTGTTGAAGCTGCCGGAGAGCACGACACTGCAGCTTTCCGATGAACAGAAATATCGTCTGAAGACCATCCAGAGCCGAAATATCTCTCACATCCTGTTAAATCAGAATGCTTTCACCGGTGACAGCGATGAGATGAAAAAGGCGAAAAAGTATGTCCAGGCACTGGAACAACTCATGAGTCAGCCACTGCAAAAAGATACGATGAATCAATCCATAGCGGATCTGGAGACTGCATACCTGGAAGCAATCGCAGCCTGCCAGTATTACTGCGATCATAAGGATCCGTCTTTTGAGTCCGGTCGTGACCGCAAGCAGGCAGTTGCGGATGCCCTGGAACGACTGCGGGCAGAGTCCGCGCAGCTGTCCGAAGCAAAGCGACTGCTGGAAAGCGGACAACTGACAGAGCATGTGACCGGTGTACAGGATCTGCTTGTTGCCGCACAGAAATCCATGGCGGTCAACGAGCTTGAAAGCACAGGCCGCAGACAGAAAAAAATGGGTCTCGAGGCATTGACCTTTGACAGCTTTGCAAGAATGATCGGTACCCACAACCGCGGACAGGTGGAATTGGACGGAAATGGGCTGAAAATGATCAATAATGGCAAATTCTCCCTGTCAAACGGCGTGGCATCGGTAGAAAACCGGTTACTTCGCGAGCGTTTTCTCGTGATTGTCATGCAAAAGCTCGGTGAAAAATATGCGCCGTCCATGTATGAACGTATCCGAAACACACTGGGACTGGATCAGGCGGATGACAGGATGCTGCCGCTTTCCCGTCGGCAGATCAGGGATATCGTCACGCTTGTCAATGATCAGACATCCGTTGTTGATCGGGTTTTAAGCAAGGGTAAGGAGGCTTTCGGGGCGGAGCATCGCTTTGCCCTGGAAGTCGATCAAATGATCGGTGGTCAGGTGGAGAATTATGACCGCGCCCGTACCACAGCCGCCCAGGAACAGATCCTGAAAAAAGAGATTCAGACGATTTTGATCAAGGCGAAAAAAGACGGAATGGATGTGCCGGAATTGACCAAGCATCAGATGGATAATCTGGTAAGGGGCAATATCTCCCGCCTGCGTGACGGTATTTTTCAGGCAGTCAACGGGACCTATCGGGCGATGTGCAATCTCAATGGCGGCGAGGCGGTGGATTTTTATAAGCTTGCCGGTAATCAGACCGTGTTTAATCAGATTGCCGCATACACGATCATACAGATGACTGCCGGTACAGAGGCAGGACAGAGGATTGCGGAGTTAGATCTGCATCGTTTCATAAAAGACACAGCATTTGAATTTTCCGGAAAGAAGGAGCTGGAGAAAGATTTCAGCAGGATCTATGTGGGAAATCTTGCAGTCAGAGGCGCAATGGGCTTAGAAGGTGCGGTAGAAAATCGTTTGCCGAAAAACAAAACCTGGCAGAAAGACCCCCACAAGGTAAAGCGTGGAATGGATGGACTGGCAAAACTGAGTGATTCCATGAAAAAGATTTCGGAATACATGACAACAGCCTTTTGCAAAGGGCTCACTGAGGAACAGGCAGCCGATCTGCAAAAAATCGGCAATCAGGTGGTGGAGCTGCTCAGTGGAGAAAGTCACGGGGATCTCTCGTTTGTGGCAAAAGAACTGAAAGGAACCCGTTTTGCTGAGGGATTCAAGGAGGCGGAAGCACTTGTCGGAGAAAAAGACCAATCCCAGCTTCTTGGTTCCATTGAAAGTATCGTGAAGGCGACGAAGATTCGCAAAAAAAACAAACCGGAAGATCCCAGACCGATCAATCAGAATACGGATCCGACATACCAGGACGGTGTGTCGGCAGATCTTTCGGCATTAAGCAAAGAAGCGCGTGCGGTTGCAAAAGTGCTGTTGCTTCAGACGACACCTGCTTCCCTGATCCAAAAAGGAGATTCCAATGAGGTGGTCGAGAACATCCTTGCGCTTCGCGCTGCGCTGCGTGCGTTTCCGGAAGGAGAGGCATATGAGGAAAACCTGAATCTGGCAGGTGTGAATCTCCGATTGGAGCAATCCAAAGGCGGAATGCTCCAGATGAAGCTGGATGGTCAGACCATTCCGGTTCCTTTCGATATCCGAATGCTCGTCTATCATATGGATATGGAGATGATCGAAGGGAAAAAGGAGACAGGACAAAGCGGTATCGATCTCTATGGCGAGGAGTATGCCCGTCAGATCTTCGAAGAACTGAAACCGGACAGTACCGATGTCGCCCAAATTCGCCATGTCCGTAATGTCTGCCTCAAGCTCATGGCAGTAAAGACGGGGATGAAATCCCCGGCTTTTGACAACACATCCACCGAGGATCTCTATTTGCTTACGCAAGAGGTATTGAAAGGGAATGCTTCAAAGCGTACTGTGGAAGATTTCATTGAGGAGCATCAGATGCAAAACCGGAATCTGATCAATGATCAGGAGACCCTGGAGATATTGAAAAAAGCGAAGCTTCAGATAGACTGTATCCCGGACAAAGTGAAGCTGGCACCGGAAAAGGTGGAAGAGAAGGATGCGTTGAAGTGGGAAAAAAAGGAGGAACAAGTACGGGATCTGCTGGCAGATCTGATCTACTCTGAGGAAACCTGGAAGACGGATGAGCTGATGAACACGCCGGGAGAGCGTATCCGAAAAACCCTTCTGAATCATATGGAAGCAGTGCTTACACTGATTTTTGAGCCGCAGGTGTTTGAACAGATATTTGAAAAAATGGATCCGTTGCGATTTGACGGACAGGAGGAAGGTCCCAATCTGCAAGCACAGCTCAAAAATATGCTGGATACAATGTTACAATCCGAGGGTCTGCATCAACTGACACAAAATCCAATCATAGGCAAAATGATCTTACGTAAAGTACTGCCATTGTTGCTGGGTGACAATGATGAGGACCTGGAGAAGGAGTATCATAAGTCGATTAAGAAGATGATCAGTCTTGTATTCACAGCCCAGAATGTCTTTGGTGAAGATCAGGAAGAGGAAGAGGAAAAGGATGAGGCTCCAAAAACAGAGCAGCAAAAGCTGGAAGAAAGAAAACAGAAAAAAGAGGAACAGCTTCAGCAAATCCTGGACATGTTAAAAGAAGTGAGAACAATGCTTCAGGTTAGCCTGCCGCAGGTCGATCAGAAGATATCAGAGGTCGTTCAGGAGAATCTGACCGAGATTCAGGATATGATCAATACGCAGGTCAAAGCTGTTTTTGGTAAAGACAACGCAGAAGACCAAGGGCCGAAAGAGGAACCGAAGACGCTGGAGCAGATGATGGAACAGATCACAATCGGTGATAAAGGAATGGGTGGCTTTATTCAGAATGTCTTTGCGGGATATTTTGTAAATATTCCAGACATTGACAGAAGATCGATGCTTGCGTCTGCTTTGCGAAATGCCAAGCCACAGCGGACACTTCATAAATTGCATCCATTAAAGCCCCTCAAGGAGCTGAAAAAGATTCATGAGCTGATCGAACTCACGGAAGAACTGAAAAAGATTCCGGATGATCTGACTGACGAACAAAAGGACACCTGGCTGCAATCCATCAAACAGGCAGAGGAAGAGAACGCAAGCCTGGCCAAAGAAAACGAACAGAACGAAAAAGAAAACGAACAGATCAGAAAGGAAAATCAACAGATCGAAGCAGAGAATCAAAAGCTCATCGAAGAAAATGCCAGACTGGAAGCGGAGAATGCAACGATTCGTCAGGAGCTGCAGGCCAACCGGGAGAAGATCATGGGAAACTATCTCAGTGGATTTTTGAAGGGTGCGGGACCGCTTTTTCAGAAAATGCTTCAGGGTATGCCGGACAAGATGATGCCACCGGTGTTACGGCAGGCTTTGGAGGATATGAAATCAAATCTGGCTCCGATCCCGCAGGAAGTCGTTCAGGTGAGACTGCTTGCCATCGTCAATGGCTCAAAGGGACAGATCACAAAAATAGAGGTGACGAAGGCAATGGGCGCGGCTTCGGTTGCGCAGGCATTTTTCTGCAAGCTGTATGGTCCGAACCTTCCGAAAGAGGGCAAAGATGTGGTGATCAAGCTTCTGAGACCGGATGTGCGCAATCGTATGATGCGTGAAAAAGAGTTTATGCTGCAGGCTGCAAAAGATACGGATGAAGGTATGGAGGCTACCTATCGTGGGCAGCTGGAAAAGATCGAGGAAGAGTTTGATCTGCGCATTGAAGCAGATCATATTCAGGAAGGCGATGTGTATAATGACGGTGTGAAAACGGTTCAGTCCGTGAAGATCGCGCAGCTGGTAGCTCCGACTGCCAATACGCTTGTGTTGGAAAAGGCACCGGGCACCACATTGGATCGCTATATCAAAGCCTGCCATGAAGAAATGAAGCAGATCATGGCTCCATTTGAGGTCACAGATGCCCAGGGTCATACGGAAACCGTGATAAATCAGGGGAATTATCTTCAGTATGCGAAGCAGAGAGAGAAGCTGGTCCAACTGATGAAGCAGATGGAAAAGCGTCGGGGTTATCTGATCGAACTTTCGGAAAAATGGGTTGATGAAGGTATCTTTGGAAGAGAAGACGGCGGTTTTTATCATGGAGATCTGCATGCCGGCAATATCATGATCGACGACAAAGGACTGACTGTCATTGATTTCGGTAATGCCACCAGACTGAATCACGAGCAGCAAAAGAGCATTATCCGTATGGTTATGGCGGCCTGTACAGGAGAAGCAAAGGATTTCCGTCATGAATATCACAAGCTTTTGTCAGACAAGTTTGAGGATACCTATCAAAAAAACAAAGATAAATTGCTGGAAGAGCTGGATCGGGTTCTCCATATGGAGTCGTTTGAACAGGCAGGAATGCGAATCTGTGTGGCATTATCCATCGCGCAGAAGTTCGGGCTGGAATTGCCACCGGAAGTTTCTAATTTTTCCAACTGTCAGATCCGTTTGCAAAATTCGGTGGATAGCATGAATGCGCAGATTTCGGAGATTGAGGAAAAAATACGGAAGCTGGATGATATGCATATTTTGGATATGAATGGATATGAATCTATCGGTTCTTATCATGTAAGCTGCAATAAGGCTACTAAGATTGATGATAAAATACGTCTCAAAACAATAAATGACGAGCTGAATGGTCTGATCATGAAACGACAGCAGGTGCTGGCTGCTGTCCGTGGGAAAAGTGAAACGGAACGCAAAGCCTTTGATGAGAAGATGAACCTGGAGGAACTCAAAAAGGGGATTCAGGAAAACATCGATTATTTCCACAGTTGTATCACGGAAAACGGACAGTCCAGGGAAGAACGTCTGCATGATTTCTACAGCAAAAAACAAGCGATGTTTGAACATATCAAACAAATGCGATTTCTATATGATACGGAAGAAATACCTCGCTATCATCAGATCTGCAGGGAGATGAAGGAATGTCTGGAGAAGCCATTTGAGAATGTGGATAGATTTGATATGCTCTGTGGAGAACTTCTGAGTTGTAAGAATATGAATACCTATGAGAAGCGTCTGGAGCAGCTTCGCAAAGCACAGGATGATGACAAGACACCCAAGGAAGAATTGGCTCGTTTGGAACAGGAATTCCTGCAGATTCATGAAAAACTGTTCAATCTGTCAGTCATCCGCAAAGATGCATTCGGTAAGCATGTCAATGATGTGATTGTATCGTTATATGAAGACGCACAAATGATGGTAGATAACGAATTCCGGACATTGCTTGCACAGGAAGATCAGCAGACAAAGGAATTGAAGGAAGCATATGAGCAGATGATGGAAAAGGTGGCGCAGTATCGCGCACAGCTGAACGAAGATATCCGGGAATTTGAGCAGACGCTGGAAGAGTCCTTGCATATGGATATCAATCAGGAAAAGGTACTGGCTGCTGTCCGTGGTAAGAGCGCGGAAGAACGAACAAATTTTGATAAAAAAATGCCGATCCCGGGAGTATTGGTCAAACTACAAAATGTTCAAAAAACTTTGACAGAGCTTGCAGGTGAACCGGAATCCGAAGAACGGGTAACAAAACTCAGGGAATGCGTACAGCAGCTTTACAGCGCCGTCACAACCATGGAACTCTACGGCAATCCTGATGAAATCCCACTGTTGAATACGATCAATAAAAAAATAAGCGCGTTTGCCACAATAGGTCTACATCCTCTGACGGTGGAGGAATATTTCACAATCTGTAATGATATGCTTGCAATTAAGAGTATGCATGTTTACAATGATTCACTGACGAAGCTTCGCAAAGCACAGGATGACGACAAGACACCGCCGGAAGAATTGAAGCGTCTGGAGCTGGAGTGGCTGGGCAACTATCAAAAGTTTTACCGGAATCAGAATACAAGGAAGAATCACTTGATGAAAAGTTCTGTCCACAGGCAGCTGATACAAAAGTCAAAGGAGCTTTTTGATTCTGCGAAAAAAGAAGTAGCGCATCTGTTTTCCGATCCGGATCGTCGGGGACCTGAACTGCAGGAAAAATTTGAGAAGATGATGCGGACATTGGAAGCAAGTGAACTGGATGATGAGTTGGAAGAAAAGAAGGATCAGTTTAAAAAGCTGTATCTCAAAGTGGTATGCGAACATTTCAAACAGATTGCTTATACGTTGAAGGCAGATATCAGCACGGAAGATCAGCCGAACTTTTTAAAAGCCATGGGTTCGGTGATTGGTCGAAGAATCCTGGATGTCGGTTCAAAGGTTGGCTGGTGGTTCTCTTTCCGTTATGGATTTAAAGGGTTGTCAGAGATAACGGAACAATTGACGTAATGTGATCGGATGATCATCAAAGGAGTCTGACAGTTGTCAGACTCCTTTGTCGTGTTCTTTTTTATAGACCTTCGGGGATACGCCCTTGACCTTGTGAAAGGCTTTGGAGAAATAGAGGTTGTTTTCAAACCCCACGGAATTGGCGATCGCTGTGATAGACAGGTCGGAGGTTTTTAGCAGATTGCAGGCCTGTTTGATCCGAAAATTGGTCAGATATTCTTTTGGTGATTTTTCCATGACTTTTTCAAAGGAACGAAACAGGTGACTACGGCTGAGCCCCACATAATCCGCAATATCCTCCACGGTGATCGGATAGGAATAGTTGGCAGAGATGTATTCGATCGCTTTTTGCACGTAACTGTTATAGGAAGTGGAAGGGGTCTTTTGGTCGGCGGATTTCATAAACAGCGCCAGAGCCGTATACAATCGTCCGGTCATCTCCACGGCCCGCTCAAACTCGTTGCCCCGTACCTCGTAGATGCGAAGCAGCTCATGCAGGATCTCTTCGCCGTGAGGCGTCTTTTGGATGATCGGATGCTCCGGCGTGAAGTTGGTGGCATTCAGGATCGACAGCGCATCGCTGCCGTTAAAGCCCACCCATGCGTATTCCCACGGAAGACCGTGGTCTGCGAAGTAGGTGACTTCCCGGTTCGGATAGACCAGAAAGGAATCGCCGGCCTCCAGCGTATATTTTTTGCCGTTGGTTTTGTAATAGCCTTTGCCCGAAATGACATAGTGGATCAGGTAATGATCCCGCACGCCCGGTCCCCACTGGTGCATCAGATCGCATTTCTGGTAGCCGACATTATAGACGGCTAAGGAGAGCAGCTCTTTTTGCTCTACCTTATAGGAATTTTTATAGTTCGGATGCATAGCGCGCCTCCTTGGTTTGTTACGATCATTTTAGCGGACTTTTTGGCTTCATGCAACATTTTTCCATGTCTTGTCACCATTTTTTGATTCCTTATGTGTGAAAAAGTGCTAGAATGTAATCAGTAAGAAACGAGCCGGTTGGTGTAGGCGGAAATCATATTTTTGAAAGGGGTAAAAATTATGGCAATTTTAGTTACAGGTGGAGCAGGTTACATCGGAAGTCACACATGTGTGGAGTTATTGAACGCAGGATACGAGGTAGTTGTACTGGACAACCTTCACAATTCCAGCGAGAAATCTTTAGAGCGCGTGGAAGCGCTGACCGGAAAGAAGGTCACCTTTTATAAGGGGGATATCTTAGACAGAGACATCTTAAACGAGATTTTTGCAAAAGAAAGCATTGACAGCTGTATTCACTTCGCAGGCTTAAAGGCTGTGGGCGAGTCGGTGGCAAAGCCTTGGGAATATTATGAGAACAATATTGCGGGAACCTTGACGTTAGTTGACGTGATGAGACAGAACAACTGCAAAAATATTATCTTTTCATCATCCGCAACGGTATACGGAGATCCGGCAGAGATTCCGATCACAGAAAATTGCCCGAAAGGCCAGTGTACGAATCCTTACGGCTGGACCAAATCCATGCTGGAGCAGATCTTATCGGATATGCAGAAGGCGGACAACGAGTGGAATGTGATCCTGCTTCGTTACTTCAATCCGATCGGTGCGCATCAGAGCGGAACCATGGGCGAGAATCCGAACGGTATCCCGAACAATCTGATGCCGTATATCACACAGGTGGCTGTCGGCAAGCTGGAGCAGCTGGGCGTATTCGGTGATGATTATGACACACCGGACGGAACCGGAGTGCGTGATTACATCCACGTGGTAGATTTGGCAGTGGGTCATGTCAAGGCACTCAAGAAGATCGAGGAGAATGCAGGTCTGTGCATTTACAATCTGGGAACCGGCCATGGATACAGCGTACTTGATATCGTGAAGAATTTTGAGGAAGCCAACGACATCAAGATCCCATATGTGATCAAGCCTCGTCGTGCGGGAGATATCGCTACCTGTTACTGTGATCCGAGCAAGGCAAAGAAGGAACTTGGCTGGGAAGCACAGTACGGCATCCGTGAGATGTGTGCGGATTCCTGGAGATGGCAGAAAAATAATCCAAACGGATATGAGAGTTAAACTGATATAGGGGTCAGACACTGTGAAAAAAACATGAGATATTTTACGACTTTTGTGCGACCGAGCCTGACGAGGGGAAGCACAATCGGAGTAAAAATATCTCATGTTTTTATATACTTGGTATGTAATTATAAAAAAATAAAAAAAACACTTGCAATTGTAAAAATCGTATGCTATAGTAATAAACGGTTCGTTAGTCAAGCGGTTAAGACGCCGCCCTCTCACGGCGGAAACACGGGTTCGATTCCCGTACGGACTGCGCAAGGATTTCTCGAAAGAGAAATCTTTTTTTTTCAAAAAAACACTTGCAATCGCCAAAATCATATGATATAGTAATAAACGGTTCGTTGGTCAAGCGGTTAAGACGCCGCCCTCTCACGGCGGAAACACGGGTTCGATTCCCGTACGGACTGCTCAAGGATTTCTCGAAAGAGAAATCCTTTTTTTATTGCCTCGCCCCTTTGGGGAGAGGTGTCATGCGAAGCATGACGGAGAGGGGTTTTTTGTATAAATTGACTATACGTATCGCGAAACAAAACTTGTTGCGTGATACGACTATTTACAGATGATTTCTATGCTCCTATAATCAATCGTAACTTAAGTTACAGACAAGGAGTACTCCTGCTGAGAAAAATAAAAGAAAGGCAGGAAAAGAATGGGCGGAATCGATCGACCATATATTGACGATGAAACATTGCATGAAATATTAGAACATTCCATGCACGGAGAACTGAAATACACACTGATGAATGATTTTCTGGCAAAATACAGTCTGCAGAAGGACCTGTTTGCACTGAAGGGACTTTTGGCAGCATTATTGGACTTGGAACTGTATGAGATCTACAGTATTGAGATCAAAAATCCGATCACACCGGGTGAATATATACAGGACAAGGACTGCATACTGGATATCAGGCTGGAACTGAACAATCACTCGATCATTAACATCGAGATCCAAACCAGATTTCAGGCGTACTGGGCAGAGCGTTCATTACTTTATCTGAGCAAAAACTTTGACCACCTCAAAGAGGGCGAGAGCTACAAACAGCTAAAACCCTGTGTGCAGATCGGTATACTGGACAACGATGTGTTTCATCCGCAGGATCCGAGATATACAGGGGAACTGTATGCGCGTTATCGGATGCTGAATGTCAAAACACATACAGAATACACTGGAAAATTTGAGATCCGGGTGCTATCATTAAAGAATATAGAACATGCTTCCGAAGCGGAAAAGGAAAAACCGAATGGAGTGTATCAGTGGGCAAAGCTTTTTGCAGCACAGACATGGGAGGAACTAAAAATGGTAGCAGAGAAGAATGAGAGAATGCAGTCCTTTGTAGGAACCGTGCGTCAATTGTCAGCAGAGGAACGGGTCGCGCAGGTATGTGAGGCAAGGCGCAAGTATCTGTCAGATATGGCAACCCTAAAAGAATGTCTCGAGGATGTCACCAAGCAACTGGAAGAGGAAACCGAGAAGGTAAAAAAAGAATCCGAACGAGCTAAAAAAGAATCCGAACGAGCTAACGAGGCAGAGAAAAAAGCAAAGGAGGCAGAAGAGGAAATAAAGAAAGAGTCTGCGAGAGCAGATCAGGCAGAAGAAGAAATTCGGCGTTTGCGTCAACAGTTAGAGAAAAATTCTCTTGCATTTCCATGTTAGAAGTGCTACACTGACAATAGTTGAATATGTTACTAGAGTAGAGAGTGGGTCAAAAAAACCCACTCTTCTTTATTGGTAGAAGGAAGGTGAAGAGATGTCAAAGCGACAGGACTACGAAACACAGACCGAGCAGCTTGTGACCCCGATATTGGAAAAATATGGTTTTGAGCTGTATGATGTGGAATATGTCAAGGAAGGCGGCAATAATTATCTTCGGGTATATATCGATAAGCCGGGAGGCATTGCTGTCAATGACTGCGAAACGGTAGCCAGAGAAATGAATCCGATTCTGGATGAAAAAGATTTTATACCGGATTCCTATGTATTCGAGGTGAGCTCGCCGGGACTTGGAAGGGCACTCAAAAAAGATAAGCATCTTTTGAAAAGTATTGGCGAAGAGGTAGAGATCCGAACCTTCCGTCCGATCAATCATGAGAAACAATTTGAAGGAATACTCAAATCATTTGATGACAAGGAACTGACCGTTGCATTGAATGATGAACAGGAACTGACATTTGCCAGAACGGATATCGCACTGATTCGGCTGGCACTGGACATATAGGAGGACAAGGGAAAAGATGAAAAATGAGTTATTAGAAGCATTGAATGTGCTGGAACAGGAAAAAAATATCAGCAAAGAGACTTTGATCGAGGCAATTGAGAATTCTCTGATCACTGCCTGCAAAAACCATTTCGGCAAGGCTGAAAATGTCAAAGTGGAGATGGACAAAGAAACCTGTGAATACCATGTATATCAGGAGAAAACAGTAGTAGAGGAAGTGGAAGATCCGGTTCTGGAGATTTCACTTGCAAAAGCAAAAATGATCGACTCAAAATATGAGGTAGGCGATATCGTAAATATCGAAGTCAAATCCCAGGAGTTTGGACGTATTGCAACGATGAATGCCAAAAACGTGATCCTGCAGAAGATCCGTGAGGAAGAGCGCAAGGTTTTATACAGTGAGTATTACGAGAAAGAAAAAGATGTCGTAACCGGAATCGTACAGCGTTATATCGGAAAGAATGTGAGCATCAACTTAGGTAAAGTCGATGCAATACTTACTGAGAATGAGCAGGTAAAAGGTGAGGTCTTTAAGCCGACCGAGCGCATCAAATTATACATTCTGGAAGTAAAATCAACACCAAAGGGACCAAAGATCTTAGTTTCCAGAACTCATCCGGAATTGGTAAAACGTTTGTTTGAGTCAGAGGTGACAGAAGTTCGTGATGGAATTGTAGAGATCAAGAGCATTGCCCGTGAGGCAGGAAGCCGTACCAAGATGGCAGTTTATTCAAACCATCCGGATGTGGATGCGGTGGGCGCATGCGTCGGTATGAATGGAGTCCGTGTCAATGCGATTGTAAATGAACTCAAGGGTGAAAAGATTGATATCATCAACTGGAATGAAAACGCGGCGATGCTGATCGAGAATGCCCTCAGTCCGGCAAAGGTCATCTCTGTTATCGCAGACGGCGAAGAGAAGAGTGCCAAGGTTGTCGTACCGGATTATCAGCTTTCACTTGCCATCGGTAAGGAAGGACAGAATGCGCGTCTTGCGGCACGTCTGACCGGATACAAGATCGATATCAAGAGCGAGACACAGGCAAGAGAAGCCGGTGATCTGCTGGATTATGAGACCGAATACGAGGATGAAGAGTACTACGACGATGACGAGTACTATGATGAGTACGAAGACGGTGAATACGCGGACGGCGAATACGCGGATGATGAATATGCGGACGGTGAATACGCAGAAGGTGAGTATGCTGACGACGAGTACGCCGATGAATATGAAGAAGGTGAGTATGCCGACGGTAGCGAATATGCCGATGAAGACTACTCTGAAAGTGATGGTGCGGATGAAAAGTAAAAAAATTCCTACCAGAATGTGTATCGGATGTGGACAGATGAAGGAAAAACCATTGATGATCCGGGTGATTCATACACCGGAAGGCTCGTTTGAGCTGGATGCAACAGGTCGTAAAAATGGAAGAGGCGCGTATATCTGTGCGGATAAAGAATGCTTAAAAAAAGCGATCAAATCCAAAGGCTTAGAGCGTTCCTTCAAAATGTCGATTCCGAAGGAGGTTTATGATTCGTTAGAGGAGGCATTTGAAGCAGATGAGACCTGATCCGGTGTTATCCATGCTTGGACTTGCTGCCAAAGCTGGAAAAATAGTGAGTGGTGAATTTGCCACCGAACAGGCGATCAAGGCAGACAAAGCCTGTCTGGTTGTCATTGCGAAGGATGCGTCAGACAATACAACAAAAAAATTCATGGATGCGTGTACCTATCATCATCTTCCGGTGATCAGCTACGCAGACAAGGATTCACTGGGAAGTTGTATTGGAAAGGATTATCGTTCCTCCCTGGCAGTTGTGGATGAGAAACTGGCAGCTGCTGTTAGAAAAAAGTATGATTCGACAATTCGTAATATGGAGGTAGATTAGTTAATGGCTAAAAGAGTATATGAACTTGCAAAAGAAATGGGCGTGGATAACGCTTCATTGATGAAATTTTTAAAGGATAAAAATGTGGACATCAAAAGCCACATGAGTACATTGGAAAACGATCAGATTGAGATGGTCAAGAAGGATTTTGTAAAACCGGAGAAGCCGGCCTCGCAGCCAAAACCGGTTGCTGCTGAAGCGGAGAAACCAGAAAAGCCAAAGAAGAAGGCAAGTGTTTCTGCAGTCTTTAATCCGCAAAACAGTAAGACGATGAAAAACCGGAAACCATCCCAGACCCAGTCTCGTCTGGCAGGAGAACGTCCGTTGCGTAAACCGGGAGAGCGTCCGGCCCGTCCGGCAGGAGAGCGCCCGGTTCGTCCCACAGGAGAGCGTCCGGTTCGTCCCACAGGAGAACGCCCGGTTCGCCCGACAGAGACCGCTGAGACAAAACCGGCACAGGATCGTGTTTTTCGACCTGAAAACGAAGGTCTGCCAAAAACACTTCGTCTGACAGGTGAGCGAGTAAATGTAAACAGAGGTGGAGATGTTGAGAAAAAAGATCGAAAAGATTCTTCTGGTGCTTCGAATAATCGCGGTAATGCCAATCATTCTCAAGGTGATCGAGGTAGTAATCGATTCGGTGGAAATCGCTCGAAGGAATCTGGTGGATCAAAATTCGACAGAGACGCAAACAAATTCGGAAAAGATTCAGCCAAGGTAGTACCGGACGAACTTCGCACGAAGGAAAGCCGCGATAATAATCGCAAGAAATCCGGCAATAATAACAATAATAACAAAGATTACGATAAGCTTGGAAGCAAGAAGCAGGAACGCTTTATCAATCTGGAGAAACAGACCGGTCATAAGAAGAGAAATGCTGTTCCGCAGGCACCGTCTGCAAAGGATGAGGATGTGATCAAATCCATCACTCTTCCGGAGCATCTGACGATCAAGGAGCTGGCAGACCGTATGAAGGTGCAGGCATCTGTCATCGTCAAGAAGCTGTTTTTAAAAGGACAGATGGTGACGGTCAACAACGATATCTCTTACGAAGAAGCAGAAGAGATCGCACTGGAATTCAATTATATCGCTGAGCCGGAAGAAAAGATCGATGTCATTGCCGAGCTTCTGAAAGAGGAAGAAGAACCGGAAGAGACGATGGTCAGCCGTCCGCCGGTAGTCTGTGTCATGGGTCACGTTGACCACGGTAAAACCTCCCTGCTGGATGCAATCCGTCATACAAAGGTGACTGATAAAGAAGCGGGTGGAATCACACAGGCGATCGGTGCTTATATCGTCACGGCAAACGGACAGAATATCACATTTTTGGATACACCGGGACATGAAGCGTTTACCGCCATGCGTATGCGCGGAGCGAATTCAACGGATATCGCGATCCTTGTTGTTGCGGCAGACGACGGTGTCATGCCACAGACGGTAGAAGCCATCAACCATGCAAAGGCTGCCGGAGTAGAGATCATCGTGGCAGTCAACAAGATGGATAAACCAAACGCCAATATTGAAAAAGTAAAACAGGAGCTTTCTGAGTATGAGCTGATCCCTGAGGATTGGGGCGGAAGTACGATCTTTTGTCCGGTATCCGCACATACCAAAGAAGGTATTGACAATCTGTTAGATATGATCCTTCTGACTGCAGAAGTGCTTGAGCTGAAGGCAAATCCAAAGCGTAACGCAAGAGGTCTTGTCATTGAGGCGGAGCTGGATAAAGGACGCGGAGCAGTCGCTACCGTTCTCGTACAGAAAGGAACGCTCAAGGTTGGTCAGCCGATCGCCTGCGGAAGCAGCTATGGTAAGGTGCGTGCCATGATCGACGACACTGGCCGCCGCGTGAAGGAGGCTGGTCCTTCGACACCGGTTGAGATCCTCGGTCTCAATAATGTACCGGATGCCGGCGAGACGTTTGTTGCCATGGAAACGGAAAAGGAAGCAAAAGCTTTTGCGGACACCTATATCTCAGAGGGCAAAAACAAGCTGATCGAAGAGACAAAAGCAAAGATGTCACTGGACGATCTGTTTTCACAGATTCAATCTGGCAACGTAAAGGAATTAAATATCATTGTCAAGGCAGATGTACAAGGTTCCGTAGAGGCTGTCAAACAGTCCCTTGTCAAGCTGTCAAATGAAGAAGTTGTTGTAAAAGTCATCCATGGTGGTGTAGGAGCGATCAACGAATCTGACGTCATTCTCGCTTCCGCAAGTAATGCGATCATCATTGGATTTAATGTCAGACCGGACCCGATGGCAAAAGCAACCGCAGATCGCGAGGGTGTAGATGTTCGTCTGTACAAAGTCATCTACAATGCGATTGAGGATGTGGAAGCTGCAATGAAGGGTATGTTAGATCCGATATTCGAGGAGAAAGTGCTCGGTCATGCAGAAGTACGTCAGATCTTCAAGGCATCCGGTGTCGGAAATATTGCCGGAAGCTATGTGCTTGACGGTATCTTCGAGCGCGGCTGCAAGGTTCGTATCAGTCGAGAGGGTACACAGATCTTCGAGGGAGATCTGGCTTCTTTGAAGCGTTTCAAGGATGATGTCAAGGAAGTGAAAGCAGGCTATGAGTGTGGTCTTGTATTCGACGGATTTAATGACATCGCTGAGTTTGATATTATTGAGGCTTACAAGATGGTGGAGGTACCTCGTTAATATGAGAAAAAACAGTATCAAAAACACACGGATCAATGAGGAAGTGCATCATGCCCTGTCCAACATCATCCGTGGGGAGATCAAAGATCCGAGAATTCATCCGATGACAAGTGTCGTATCAGTGGAGGTTGCACCGGATCTGAAAACCTGCAAGGCATATATCAGTGTTCTGGGTGATGAACAGGCGCAGAAGGATACGCTGGCAGGACTTCGGAGTGCCGAAGGGTATATCCGAAGAACCCTTGCCAAGACAGTGAATCTGCGCAATACGCCGGAAATCCGCTTTATTATGGATCAGTCCATTGAATACGGTGTCAAGATGTCAAAGCTGATCGATGATGTAAATCGCAGCAATCATACGAACCCGTCAGGGCAGGAGGAAGATTAAGAATGGAGTCTTTGGATTTTTATTTGCAGGATAAAAAGACAGTCGCCATCGCCGGGCATGTGAAGCCCGATGGTGACTGTGCAGGCTCTACGCTTGCGGTATACAACTATATCAAAAATAATTATCCGGATGTATTAGTGACGCTTTATCTGGAGCCGATTCCGAATATTTTCAAATTTTTGCAGCGTTCCGATGAGATCGTCAGCGACTATCCGAAGTGTGAGGCGCATGATCTGTTTATCGCACTGGACTGCGGAGATCTCGGTCGATTGGGAGAGGCCGCCGGATATTTTGAAGCAGCGAAACATACGCTGTGCATCGATCATCATGTGAGCAATCAGAGCTTTGCGGATGATAATTATATCGTAGGGGATGCCAGCTCCACCTGCGAGCTGGTGTTTGATCTGTTGGATGAGAGAAAACTCACAAAGCAGATCGCTGAGTGCCTATATACCGGAATCATACATGATACCGGTGTCTTTCAGTATTCCTGCACGTCCTCAAAGACGATGAATATTGCCGGAAAACTGATGGATCTTGGCATTGATTACCCGACGATCGTGGATAAGACATTTTTTGAGTGTACGTTTGAGCAGAATCAGATTCTTGGAACTGCATTGCTCAAAGCAAAGAGACACTTTGATAATGCTTGCATCAGTTCGATCATCACAAAAGAGGATATGGAGCATTGTCATGCGCTACCCAAGCATCTGGAGGGGATCGTTGCGAAGCTTCGAAGCACCAAGGATGTGCATGTGGCAGTCTTTATCTATGAGACACCAAAGGGTCAGCAGAAGGTTTCCCTTCGCTCTGATGAGGCAGTGGATGTGGCTGCGATCTGCGTGAAATACGGCGGTGGCGGACATGTGAGAGCGGCCGGAGTCACGATGGATGGAAATCCGGAAGAGATTCTGGAAGTAATCTTAAAGGATATTGATGAGCAATTATCATAACGAAAACAGCATGAATGGAATTATAAATGTAAAAAAAGAAAAAGGCTTTACCAGCTTTGATGTGGTGGCAAAGCTTCGGGGCATCCTGCATGAGAAAAAGATTGGACATACGGGAACACTGGACCCGGATGCGACCGGTGTATTGCCGGTCTGCATCGGCAAGGCGACCAAGGTGTGTGAGCTTTTGACCGACAAGGACAAGATCTATGAAGCGGTTCTTTTGCTTGGTAAGATAACCGATACACAGGATCTGACCGGGGAGGTATTATCTGATTCGACCGATCAGGCGCTGGCTCTTGGTGAGGATGCGGTGCGGGCTGCGATTCAAAGCTTTGTGGGCGATTATGATCAGGTTCCGCCCATGTACTCGGCACTTAAGGTTAATGGCAAAAAGCTCTATGAATATGCCAGAGCCGGAGTTGAGATTGAAAGGAAAGCGAGACGGGTACATATTTTTGACATTACGGTGTCTTCTGTGAAGCTGCCGGAGGTGACGATGCGTGTGCACTGCTCCAAAGGCACCTATATCCGGACCTTATGCGCGGATATCGGTGAGAAACTTGGGGTAGGCGGCTGTATGGCAAGTCTTCTTCGCACAAAGGTGAGCGTCTTTGATCTGGAACATGCGCACACCCTTGCTGAGATTGAACAGGCGATGTGTGACGGTACGATCGCGGATTACATCGTTCCGATCGATCGCGTCTTTTCCCAATATCCGGCTCTGACCGTAAATGAGCAGGGCTTATTTCGATTGCAGAACGGAAACCGTCTGCGGCTTTCGGATCTGTCCGCAGGGTTTGACAAAGAGACTGCAAAATATAAAAGCTCTTACCGTATTTACGATGATAATGGCAGATTTTATGCGATCTATTCTTATGATGAAAAGGCAGAAGAGTTTGTCATTGTAAAAATGTTTGACACAGGAAGATAATATGTTTTATTTTGATGATTTTGACCGGTTTTTGATTGAAGAACCATGCGCCATCACACTTGGAAAATTTGACGGCTTGCACAGAGGACATGCATGTTTGATGCAGCAACTGATGCGGCAAAAGGAAAAAGGGTTAAAAGCAGTGGCATTTACCTTTGAGACACCGCCGAATCATGCGGATTATAAACTTCTTTCCACCAATGAGGAAAAGCGTGACCTTTTTGAAAGACAGGGAATTGATTATCTCCTGCAGTGTCCGGTTACACCGAAGGTGATGAACATGGAGCCTGAGAGCTTTGTGGCATGGCTGGTGAATCGGTTGCACGTCAGATGTGTGATCGTCGGAACGGATTTTCGATTTGGACATCACAGAAAAGGGGATATCCACTTGCTTTCCGGGCTTTCCGAAGCACACGGGTATGAGTTGATCGTGGTTCCGAAGCTGCAGTATAAGAAACGGGATATCAGCAGTTCCTATATCAGGGAACTGTTACAGGCGGGTGATCTGACCCTTGCCAATGAGCTGCTGGGACATCCCTATGAAATTAGCGGGACAGTGATCGGCGGAAACCAAATCGGCAGGACGATCGGCATCCCTACCGTCAATATTCCGATATCGGCGGAGAAGATGATACCGGTATACGGTGTGTATGTCTCCACGATCCAAATCGATGGAAAAATTTACCGTGGCTTGTCCAATATCGGAAGAAAACCAACGGTTGCTTCCAAGGACGGATCGGAAAATCCGGTCGGACTGGAAATGCATATTTTTGATTTTAATCAAACTGTCTATGACAAACCAGTCACTGTATATCTGCACAAGTTTGTGCGCAAAGAACAAAAATTTAATGGAATGGAACAGTTACTGGAAAAGATGCAACAGGATATCGCTGAGACAAAGGCATATTTTGATACCATAGATTGTGAAAAAAATAAGGAATTACATTGAGAAAAAGGAGAAACAATGAGTCTGTTATTAACATTAGCTGGTGGTTTGGGACTATTTCTTTTCGGAATGAGCTTTATGAGTCAGGGACTGCAGAAGGCTGCAGGCGCAAAGCTTCGTAATGTTCTGACTGCCATTTCTTCTAATAAATATGTTGCGGTATTGTTTGGAGCATTGTTTACTGCGATCATCCAGTCATCCGGCGCGACGACAGTTATGGTTGTCACCTTTGTAAATGCCGGTCTGATGGATCTTGTGCAGGCGGTAGGTATTATCTTCGGTGCCAATATCGGTACGACCATTACGGCACAGCTGGTCTCATTCAACCTGACCGCAGTTGCACCGGTCATTTTATTGGTCGGTGTTGTAATGTTTCTGTTTATCAAAGGTCCGATGTTCAAAAAGATCGGTGAGGTCATCATCGGTTTTGGTTCGCTTTTTATGGGAATCAGTATGATGTCCGCTGCCATGAGCGAGCTGAACAATTATCCGCAGGTCATTGGTACACTTTCCAAGCTGACCAATCCGTTCCTGGCGATTCTTGTAGGACTGATCATCACCGTTATTGTGCAGAGTTCGTCTGTGACCGTCAGTATTCTGCTTCTAATGGCAGGACAGGGATTAGTCAGCCTTCCGGTTTGTTTCTATTTTATTCTCGGCTGTAACATCGGTTCTTGTACACCGGCTGTGATGGCGAGTCTGGGAGCAAAAAAAGATGCTAAGCGTGCGGCTTTGATCCATGTATTGTTCAATGTATTCGGTATGATCATTATCTCTGTCATTTTGATCTTTGCCATGCAGCCGTTTACCGCTTTTATCCAGTCAGTATCCGGAGGCAGCATCAAACGATGCGTAGCAAATACCGATACGATCTACAAGGTGTTCCAGACCATCATCTTCCTTCCGGTCAGCAATCAGTTCATCAAGCTTGTCAACCGGCTCATTCCGGGAGATGACAAGGAGCAGAAGGGATTTACGCTGGAATATATCAACCATTCCACGATCTTTTCACCGACTGCTGCAGTCATTGAGGCGAAGAGTGAGATTTCGCGTATGGGAGATATGGCAGAAGAGAATCTCAAGCTTGCGATGCATTGTTTTACGGATGGCGACAGAGAAAAGATCGATCGGGTCTATGCAACCGAAAAATATATTGATTATCTGACCCATGAGATCACCAATTACATGGTTGATGTCAACCAGCAGCAGCTTCCGGTATCGGATAGCTTAAAGATCGCCGGTCTGTTCCATGTAGTCAGTGACATTGAGCGAATCGGCGATCATGCGGAAAATATTGTGGATGCGGCGGTGCAGATTCAGGAACAGGGCATTGAATTTTCCAAGAAAGCGCTTAAGGAGTTGCATGAGATGTTTGAAAAGGATATGCGCATCATTACGCTGTCCTTAGAGATGTTTGATTCGGAGAACAAGGAACATTTAGATGAGATCCTTGCTCTGGAAGAGGACATTGACCGGATGGAGAAGGAACTTCACAATTCCCACATCCGTCGCATGAGCAAAGGAAAATGTTCACCGGAATCCGGTCTGATCTATACCGATTTGGTGACCGGTTTAGAGCGCGTGGCAGATCATGCCACCAATATTGCTTTTTCCATGGTAGATATGGATAGTATGTAGAAAAAATAACGATAAATACTGTATATTTATATACTGTTCACACGGCAACGGCGACATCAGAACATTTTTGCCAAGCGAGCTTGCAAAAAATGTTCTGTGATCGCCGTTGTTGTGTAACAATGCCATCTCCGTTCGGAGATGGCGTGTGAACAGTATTTTAGATTCTCACCTCTACACAGTTCTGCTATCTATATGATGCTCTCCTTATAACAATATTACAAAAATATTACGGAATTATTGACATTAATACAGATTGTTGCTATAATTTCAAACAATGAAACTGATCCCGTAAATTCTGAGTAACAGATTCGTAAAGTAGGAGGAAGCATGAAGCGGATTGATTTAAAGTTAGGGTTGGCTGTATGTGCAGGAATTGTGACATTGTTTGGTGCATCGACAGATGTATTTGCAAATACCCATGCAGGTATTTCAAAATTAATTTCCAACTGTTTATATCAGACCCAGGGGCTTGTGATAGCTGATTCGGATGTGACGCTTTCCAAAGCGGCACCGGCAGAAGAGAATGAACAGCCACAGGCAGACGCAGAAGAGAAAGAAGATCCTACGATCTGCGGCTATACGAATCTGGGAATTGCTCATGTAGATAACTTTTTGAATATCCGAAAGACACCGGAGCAGTCCGGTGAACTGGTTGGACAGATGCCAAAGGGCGCCGGATGTGAAGTGCTGGAAAAAGAAGGTGACTGGTATCTGGTGAAATCCGGTGCAGTAAAGGGATATGTGTCCGGCGAGTATTTATATACCGGCGACACCGCAAAAGAGAAAGCAAAGGATTATATCAAGACGGTGGCAACCGTCACCACAGAGACGTTATTTGTCCGTGAAAAAGCAAATACCGACTGCAAGATTCTGGCACTGGTCGGTATTGATGAAGAACTGACGGTGTTAGAAGAGGATGCTAAGAAAGGCTGGCATAAGGTTGAGATTGATGACGTGGAAGGATATGTCAGCGGAGATTATGTAACAATCGCTGATAAGCTTCCGAAGGCGCTGACCATTTCCGAGGTGAAATACGGACAGGGTGTCAGCAATGTCCGCGTGGATCTTGTACAGTATGCCCTGCAGTTTGTTGGTAACCGGTATGTATGGGGTGGAACAAGCCTGACAAACGGAGTGGACTGCTCCGGATTTACGATGCAGGTATATCGCAAATACGGTATTTCCCTGCCGCATTCTTCACGTGCACAGCCGGGTTACGGCAGAAAGATCAGTGCAAGTGAAGCACAGCCGGGAGATCTGTTCTTCTACGGAAGCGGAAGTAGCATCGGTCATGTTGCGATCTATATCGGCGGCGGCCGTGTGGTTCACGCCAGCAATGCCCGGGACGGAATCAAGATTTCCAATGCATATTATCGTTCACCGATCTGTGTCGTAAGTTATCTGTAAAAATAGTTCAGAAGATAGTCATCCATTGGGTGGCTATCTTTTTTTAAAAAGTAATTGCATTTATGTTTTTCTTATGATATTCTGTTTAAGTATGAGTTATCCCGACATTCGGTTTATGGACACTCCGACCTTTTACTGAATCAGGGAAATGAAAATAATAGGAGGAAACAAACATGTTAGCAAAAGATCAGAAGACAGCAATCATCGCTGAGTACGGACAGAACCCAAATGATACCGGATCACCGGAGGTTCAGATCGCACTTTTAACAGCAAGAATCAACGAGCTGAACGACCATTTACAGGTTCACGCAAAGGATCATCATTCAAGACGTGGATTATTAAAGATGGTTGGACAGAGACGTCGTCTTTTAGCTTACTTGAAAGAGAAAGATATCGAGCGTTATCGTTCTCTGATTAAGCGTTTGGGCTTAAGAAAATAGTATTGCGGAATAGAGTGGCGATTGCCACTCTATTTTCAGTTACTTGAACCGGCAGAGCGATATGTCCGAGACCACTGATAGGCATAAAATGTGTGCATGACATTTTTTATTTCTATCAGTAGTTTCGGGTCCTCTGCCACAACTTATTTTTTATTTAAAAGGAGAAAAAACATGTATAAATCTTATTCAATTGAGATTGGTGGCAAGACACTGACTGCAGACATCGGTCGTGTGGCTGCTCAGGCAAACGGTGCCGTATTGTTGAAATATGGCGATACCACAGTATTATCGACAGCAACCGCATCGGAGAAACCGCGAGACGGTATTGATTTCTTCCCGCTCAGCGTAGAGTTTGAAGAGAAGATGTATGCGGTAGGAAAGATTCCGGGAGGCTTCAACAAGAGAGAAGGAAAAGCTTCTGAGAATGCGATCCTGACTTCTCGTGTGATTGACCGACCGATGAGACCATTGTTCCCAAAGGATTATCGTAATGATGTGACTTTAAATAATATGGTCATGAGTGTTGACCCGGAGTGCAGACCGGAGATCGTAGCGATGCTCGGAGCTGCGATCGCAACCGCGATTTCCGATATTCCGTTTGATGGTCCTTGCGCAATGACCCAGATGGGAATGGTAGACGGACAGTTTATCATCAATCCGTCACAGGAGCAGTGGGATAACGGTGATTTAAAAATGACCGTTGCTTCTACATCCGAAAAAGTCATCATGATCGAGGCAGGTGCCAATGAGATTCCGGAAGCAAAGATCTTAGAGGCAATCTATCAGGCACATGAAGTCAACCAGACCATCATCGCTTTCATCAATCAGATGGTAGCTGAGGTTGGCAAACAGAAACATGAATATACAAGCTGTGCGATTCCACAGGAGTTATTTGACGAGATCAAGAAGATCGTACCTCCGGAAGAGATGGAAGAGGCAGTATTTACCGATGTAAAACAGGTTCGTGAGGAGAATATCCGTCAGATCACAGAGAAGTTAGAGGCTGCTTTTGCTGATAATGAAGAGTATCTGGCTGTTCTCGGCGAGGCAATCTATCAGTATCAGAAGAAGACTGTCCGCAAAATGATCTTAAAGGATCACAAGCGTCCGGACGGACGTGCGCTGGATCAGATCCGTCCGCTGGCGGCAGAGGTAGATCTGATTCCTCGTGTACACGGTTCTGCGATGTTTACCCGTGGACAAACCCAGATTTGTGATGTTGTTACACTGGCTCCGTTATCCGAGGTTCAGAAAATTGACGGACTGGATGCAAATGTGACAGCAAAGAGATATATGCATCACTACAACTTCCCGTCATATTCTGTCGGGGAGACGAAGGTCAGCCGTGGACCGGGACGTCGTGAGATCGGACATGGCGCATTAGCAGAGCGTGCACTTGTGCCGGTACTTCCTTCCGAAGAGGAATTCCCATATGCGATCCGTGCCGTATCCGAGACATTTGAGTCAAACGGATCGACCTCAATGGCATCTACCTGTGCAAGCTGTATGGCATTGATGGCTGCCGGTGTACCGATCAAGAAAATGGTAGCAGGTATTTCCTGCGGTCTTGTAACCGGAGATACCGATGATGATTTTGTACTGCTGACAGATATCCAGGGTCTGGAGGACTTCTTCGGCGATATGGACTTTAAGGTAACAGGAACGAAAGACGGTATTACTGCCATCCAGATGGATATTAAGATTCACGGTCTTACCAGACCGATCGTTGAAGGTGCCATCGAGAGATGTCGTCAGGCTCGTTTCTTTATTATGGATAACTGTATGTCAAAGGCAATCAGTGAGCCTAGAAAAGAAGTTGGTGCTTATGCTCCGAAGATCATTCAGATCCAGATTGATCCTGCCAAGATCGGTGATGTAGTCGGTCAGAGAGGAAAGACCATCAACGAGATCATTGAGCGTACCGGCGTGAAGATCGATATCACGGATGACGGCGCAGTATCTGTTTGCGGAACCGATCAGGAGATGATGGAAAAAGCCATCGAGATGATCAAGATGATCACCACTGATTTTGAGGAAGGTATGATTCTGAAAGGAACGATTGTAAGCATCAAGGAATTCGGTGCCTTTGTTGAGTTTGCTCCGGGAAAAGAGGGAATGGTTCACATTTCCAAGATCGCAAAAGAGCGCATCAATCGCGTAGAAGATGTCCTGACACTGGGCGATAAAGTGACTGTCAAATGTCTCGGCAAAGACAAAATGGGCAGAATGAGCTTCAGTATCAAAGATGTTGATGCACAGTAAAAATATACGAAAATGAAAAAAGGCTGTCATAGGGCAGCCTTTTTTGTCACTGATTTATGATCAAGTGCTCTGCTTACGAATAAGCTAATAAGAAAGGAATTTTTTCTTATGGAGCGAGTTCGCAGGTTCATTCATTGTGAGATACCGATGAGTGAAGGACTGACAGGAAAACGATCTACAGTGGTCATATTTGATACCGGTCTGGCAATGCATCCGGATTTTTCGGGGCGCGTAGTATCCTTTCGCGATTTCGTGCATGATCAGACAGCTGCCTATGATGACAATGGGCACGGCACACATCTTGCCGGAATCATCGGCGGATCGGGAGAAGCTTCGGGCGGCCGTTATATGGGTGTGGCACCGGATATTAATTACGTAATCTGTAAAGTACTGGATCATTTTGGAAACGGACAGATTGAGACGGTACTTCGAGCCGTAGACTGGGTCATCAAGAACAGACAGAACTATCAGATTAATTTATTGAATATATCCATCGGGATGCTTCCGAAAGTGGATAACCGGGATCAGCTGGAATTTGTGCATGCCCTGCAGCATTTATGGGATCTTGGGATTTTCATCGTGGCGGCCGCCGGCAACAATGGGCCGGGGGTATCTACAGTGACAGTTCCCGGTACGATTCCGGAGCTTCTCACGGTCGGCAGTATCGACGATGAGGATTCTGTTTTGTCCGGGGGGATGAGAAGCGGTTACAGTGGCAGAGGTCCGACGAAGAGCTGTATCACAAAGCCGGAGGTTTTGGCTCCGGGTACACAGCTGATCAGCACAAGCCACCGCAAATCGGGTTATACGGCAAAAAGCGGCACCTCGATGGCGACTGCAGTCGTCACGGGCGGAATGGCGGTACTTAGTGACGCGTATGAGCTTCCGCCAAAGGAATTGAAATTATTATTATACAGCAAATTGAAGCGGGTAAGAGGCAGAACAGACTGGGGCAATTTTGATTTTAAATCGCTCCTGTCATAGAAATAGAAAGGGAGAGATCATATTGAAGAAAGTAATTAAGCTTCTTCTGAGCAGAATGTTCATCATAGCATTTATGGTTTTTTTGCAGCTTGGCTGGGTGGTTCTCATATTGTATGATGCCAGCAGAAAATCTGACATTGTGCAGGCACTCATCCATATATTGTCATTGGTGATCGTGATGCTGGTGCTGCAAAGATGGAATAATCCGTCCATCAAGCTTGGCTGGGTGTTTCTGATTTTGGCCGTTCCGCTTGTGGGCGTGCCGGTTTATCTGATCTTCGGACGCAAAGGTCTGACGAAAAAGACGAGACTGAGAATGAATGAAGCCAGCAAAGATATGGAACGGACGGTGGTACAAAATCCCAAAGTATGGGAGCATTTGTCCGCTTTGGATGAGCGTGCTCTGGTGCAGAGTAATTATCTTTTGAAGAAAGCCAATGCACCGGTGTATGAACATACGCATACCACTTATTTTACGTGTGGGGAAGAGATGTTTCCACGGATGCTTGAGGATATCAGACAGGCGAAACGATATATCTTTTTGGAATATTTTATCCTGGACCGGGGGCAGATGTATGATCAGCTGGTAGATGCATTGGCAGAACGTGTGCGTGCGGGTGTGGAAGTACGGCTGATCTATGATGATTTTGGTTGTATGGGAAAGATGCCGGCTCATTTTTATCGGGAATTACAGCAGAAGGGAATCAAATGTGCTGCTTTTAACACGGTTCGACCGATCATGGCGATCATCATGAATCACCGTGATCACAGAAAGCTTTTAAGCATCGATGGAACGATCAGTTATACGGGCGGCATCAATATCGCAGATGAATATGTCAACCGCATCGACCGTTTTGGTTACTGGAAGGATACCGGAGTGCGCATGGAAGGTGACGCAAGCATATCGGTGACACGTTACTTTTTGGAGATGTGGGACTATATCGTCAATACGAAGGAAGAACTTGGCGATTTTCTACCGGAACCGATGCCGGATTCGATCGAGTCACAGGGCTTTGTGCAGCCGTACGTAGATACGCCTTTGGATGCAGAAAATGTAGGTGAAAATGTCTATCTGAATCTGATCAACCGGGCGACCCGGTATGTGTACTTTTTCACTCCTTATCTGGTGCTGGATCAGGAGCTGATGATCGCTTTTGAAAATGCTGCTAAGTCGGGAGTGGATGTACGACTGGTACTTCCCGGTATTCCGGATAAGAAGCTGGTGTACTGCCTATCGAGATCCCACTATAAAAAACTGGTGGAAGCGGGTGTGAAGATCTATGAATATACGCCGGGGTTTT
Source organism: Lachnospiraceae bacterium (assembly GCA_022768825.1). Classification (GTDB taxonomy): domain Bacteria; phylum Bacillota; class Clostridia; order Lachnospirales; family Lachnospiraceae; genus W0P33-017. The sequence continues at coordinate 27,236 of JALEJB010000140.1, read as the reverse complement.
TGCATGCAAAGTGCGCAGTATGTGATGACGAGTATGCTACGGTAGGCAGCATCAATCTTGACTACCGCAGCTTATATCTTCATTTTGAGTGTGGTGTGTTTATGGTCCATACGCCGGTTGTCAAAAGCTTATATGATGATTTTGACAGAGTATTTCGGGAATCAAAACAGATCACACCGGAAATGTGTCAGAGAAAGCATCCGTTTGTTGTCGAGTTGTTTTATACGTTTCTGCGCCTGATCGCGCCACTTTTGTAATACGCGTCGACTGACAAGGTCACGGAATACAAAGTCTGTGAAACAGCTTGCCAAGGCAGTATTTGAAATCCATTTTTTCAACAGCGCGTTCCGCCAGTATCGGGACTTCCCCGATGGTGGTATCCCCAAGGGAATAGACGATCTTGCCGACGGTGGCACCTTGTTCGATCGGTGCAGGGACGGACTCGGGCAGGGTGATTCCTCGCCGGATCTGGTCGGGAGATTCGCCCGGCATACACAGATAAGAAAACTGTTCCGGGATTGACAGGTCCAACCGGTCTGTTTTTCCGCCGGTTACGGGCAAAGATGTCTTCTCCAATGGCGCGGTGTCCACGTATTTCTTGCAGCTGGAAAAGCCATAGTCCATGAGGGCGCGGACATCTTTGACGCGGGAAGGAATATCCGGTTCTGCCATCAGTACTGCGATTAATTCTACATCGTCTTTTTTTGCAGTGGCACTGATACAATACTTGGAAACAGAAGTATAGCCGGTTTTGAGTCCGGTTGCGTAAGGATACTGCTTGAGGAATTTATTTGTGTTTGTGAGTCCGAAGATGGATTCGCCTTTTCTTGTGCGATGAATGATCTGATCCTGCCAGACAGTACAGTAATCGTAAATCTGCGGATATTTTGTAATCAGTTCCCGTGACATGATCGCGATGTCTTTGGCACTGATCAGATGGCCTTCGGCTTCCAGTCCGCAGCAGTTGACAAAATTGGTGTGTTCCATGCCAAGTGACGCTGCTTTGGCATTCATTGCCTGAACGAAGGCTTCCTCGGTTCCGCAGATGCGTTCCGCCATGGTCACACAGGCATCATTGGCGCTGGCGATACTGATACATTTTAACAGGTCCTGTACGGTCTGGGTTTCATTTTCTTCCAGAAAGACCTGCGAACCGCCCATGCTTGCCGCGTGCGCCGATACCATTACCGGTTCATCCATGCTAAGCTTGTTCTGTTCTAGTGCTTCAAAGATCAAAAGCATGGTCATGATCTTTGTGACGCTGGCCGGGCGAAGCATTTCGTCGGCATTTTTTTCATACAGGATCTGACCCGTATGGGCTTCCATCAGAATTGCGGATTTGGCAGATACATCGATTCCATTGGAAGCGGAGGCTTCTGTCTGGGTAGCAGCTACGGTTAAGACCATTGTATTTACGAACAGGATCGTCAGTACGAGACAGAAAAAACGTTTTGATTTTCGCAAGAGAGACTCCTTGGAGTATTTTTAACATATATATTCAAACAAGCAGAAAATATGAGGTGCGCATGGTATTTTGGGTCATTGGTTTGATTTTTGTGATAGGTATATTGGGATTTGTGCTCTGGCAAAGACAGGAGCTGAACAAATTTCGTGTGACGGATTATGATGTCTGCACGGATCGATTGTCGCAGGAGCTTCGCATGGTTTTGGTCACAGATCTGCATGCATGGGAGTATGGCAGAGACAACGAGAAACTGCTTGCAAGCATCCGGGCACAAAAGCCCGATCTGATTTTCATCGCCGGAGATTTGATCGTGAGCGCGCAGACGAGTAAATATGCAGTCGCAGAGCAGTTCTGCAGACAGCTTGTCTCCATCGCACCGGTCTATTTTGCCAACGGCAATCATGAAAAACGTGTGCAGCAGGAAGACAGCGCATATTTTGAAGACTACCGGAGGCTGGAAGCGACGCTTCGCGGGATGGGTGTGCATATATTAAATAATGCCCATGAGAAAATTTGCATACATGGCGAGGAGATCAGTATTTACGGACTGGATCTGCCCCTGATCTATTATTCCAAGGCAAAAAAGATTCCGTGGAAGGAGACACAGTTGACCGAACTGTTAGGACTCCCGGACCGGCAATACACGATCCTTCTTGCACATAATCCCAAATATACCAAAGAGTACCTGGACTGGGGTGCCGATCTGTCGCTGTCCGGGCATTATCATGGCGGACTGGTTTGTCTGCCGGGGATTGGAAGTGTAGTTTCACCGCAGTTTGAGTTGTTTCCGAAATACAGCTTTGGGATGTATGAAGAAGCGGGAAAAACTGCCATTACCAGTCGCGGTCTGGGAACGCATACCTTTCATATCCGTATCTGTAACCGGGCAGAATTGGTAAACATTGTGATTCATGGCAAAAAGTGACAAATAAAGTACAATCTTTAGTGTTTCTTTAAAATAAAAACACTAAATATAGAAATATGACTTGAAATTTTCGCTCCCAGCATATATGATAAAGGTGACACAATATGTAGGGGTAAAAAATATGGATTTGACAATAAAGCTACAAGTATTTGAGGGACCGCTTGATCTGCTCCTTCATCTCCTGGACAAGAATAAAGTAAATATCTATGATATTCCGATCGTGGAGATCACCAATCAGTACATGGAATACATTCATCAGATGCAGAAATCAGATCTGAATATTATGAGTGAGTTTCTGGTGATGGCGGCGACTCTGATCGACATCAAGGCGAAAATGCTCCTTCCTGCGCCTGAGGTGGAAGAGGGAGAAGAAGAGGAAGATCCGAGAGCCGAGCTGGTACAGCAATTGCTGGAATATAAGATGTATAAATATATTTCCGAAGAATTGAAAGATCGTCAGTTAGACGCAAGGAAAGTATTGTTCAAAGAGCCTTCGATTCCGGAAGAGGTATCCGCCTACGAGGAACCGGTGGATTTGGACGAGTTAGTCAGCAATCTGACACTTCAGAAGCTGAATGACATTTTTCAGTCGATCATGAAAAAACAGGTGGACAAGATCGATCCGATCCGTTCAAAATTCGGCAAGATCCAGAAAGAAGAGGTATCCTTAGAAGCTTGTATGGATCATTTAAAAAACTATGCAAGAACACACCGGACATTTTCGTTCCGCAGTCTGCTTGAAAACCAGAGAAGTAAGATGCAGGTGATCGTAACCTTTTTGTCGATCCTTGAATTGATGAAGACAGGGGATATTCAGATTAGACAGGACGCAATTTTTGACGATATTGAGATCACTTCAAAGATTGCCGCATAGGAGCCAGAATGGAAGAAATAAATTATAAAGCGATCATTGAGTCGATTCTTTTTACAATGGGAGACTCGGTGGAACTGGATAAAATTGCAAATGCGCTGGAATTGGATAAAAAGAAAACCCAACAGTTGATCGAAGAGCTGATGCATGAATATGAAGAGGCGGATCGTGGAATTGCGATCATGGAATTGGATGGGGCATATCAGATGTGTACCCAACCAAATACCTATGAGTATCTCATCCGCATTGCAAAGCAGCCAAAGAAGCATGTCCTGACCGATGTACTGCTGGAGACGCTTTCGATCATTGCATACAAACAGCCGATCACCCGTGTGGAGATTGAAAAAATTCGCGGTGTTTCCTGCGATCATGCGGTCAACAAGCTGCTTGAGTACAATCTGATACAGGAGCTTGGCAGACTGGATGCGCCCGGAAAACCGTTGCTTTTTGGCACGACAGAGGATTTTCTGCGCTGCTTCGGCGTACATTCCATTGATGAACTTCCGGTGCTTGCCCCGGATCAGGTGGAAGAGTTCAGGCAGGAAGCAGAACAGGAGACACAGGTCAAGCTTGGCATATAACAGGTATGAAGATAACGATTTTATGTGTTGGAAAAATAAAGGAAAAATTCTATCGTGACGCATTGGATGAGTATTCCAAGCGTTTGTCGAGATACTGCAAGCTTCAGGTAATCGAAGTCGCGGACGAAAAGACGCCGGATCAGGCTTCACAGGCAGAGGAAGAACAGATCCGGCAAAGGGAAGCGGCACGGCTTCTGGCGCAGATCCGCCCGTCCGATTATGTGATTGCCCTGACAATTGACGGAAGAGCATACGACTCGGTCGCCTTGTCCGGACATCTGCAGCAGCTGACCGTGACAGGCAAAAGTTCTCTGGTGTTTGTGATCGGTGGCTCGCTGGGGTTGCATTCGAGCGTGATCTTGTCCGCACAGGAGCAGTTGAGCTTCAGCAAATTGACCTTTCCGCATCAGCTCATGCGAGTCATTCTATTAGAACAGATTTACCGATGCTTTCGGATTCAAAATCATGAACCGTATCACAAATAAACGGTGCATGATTTTTTTGCGTTCACATATGATAGAATATGGCGAAGTCAAATCATCATCAAAAAAAACAAAATGAATATGCCTATGAGATTTTGAGCAAAATGGAACTCCCACCGGATCTGATCGAGGGACATATGATCCTGACGGCTGTCGGCAGACATGAGATCCGCGTGGAAAATTATCGTGGAATCTTATCCTGCGACTGCGAGCAGATCATACTTTTGACCAGGGATTGCCGGCTGGTGATACAGGGGAAACGTTTGTTTATCAAATATTATACCGCGGAAGAAATGATGATCACAGGAATTTTTTTATCGATTTTCTTTGAGGTTTCATGATGAGCGGAATTGGATTTCATAAATTATATCATTACGTGAAGCTTGAGATCAGCGGAAAGCACAGGGAACGTTTTTTGAATTTATGCAGGAAAAGAAAATATCCGATCTGGGATGTCAGGATGGGGCAGGAAGATGTTTCCATTTGTATGAGGACTTGCGATTACAGGGATACCTTTGAACTGCAAAAAAGAATCGACTGCCAGATCCGTGTCACCAAAGAAGGGGGTATTTTTGTCTTTTTGAAAAAATATCGAAAGCGGGAATGTTTTTTGCTGGGACTGACTGCGTGTCTGCTGCTTTTGTGGTTTGTGAACGGATTTATCTGGAAGATTGATGTAGCGGGCTGTGAAAGACTTTCGGATGTACAGCTTCTAAACTGGCTGGAGGAGCATAAGGTCGGGCTTGGGACAAAGAAATCCATGCTTTCCTGTCAGGGGATTGAAGAAGAACTGCGGGAGAGCTTCGATGAGATCGCGTGGACGAGTGTCAAGCTGGAGGGAACAAAACTGACGGTGGAGATCAAAGAACGGCTGGAATTACCTCAGACCAATGCGCCGGATCTGACGGGCAGCTATGACCTGGTGGCGACGGAAAACGGTGTGATCAGCAGTATCTACACGAGATGCGGTACGGCGCAGGTACTGGCCGGAGACAGTGTCAGCAAGGGAGCGGTGTTGATCAGGGGAAGCTTTGATCTGGTGGATGATTCGGGCACCGTGACCAGTTCCTGCGCGGTTGTCGCCGATGGAGATGTGAAGGCGAAGGTCCTCCATGATTATGAAATTTCGATTCCGATGACGTATCAGGATAAAATCTATACCGGACGGACTTATCGCACCATCAGTGTGCAGATTGGCAGTCTGCGGCTGCATACTGATTTTTTTCATAAAAAATACAAGGCAACGGAGACCATTTGTGCAACCAGACAGTTGAAGCTTCCGAATTCCTTTTATCTACCGGTCTATTTTTCGGAGACACTGCAAAAGGAGTATTACTACAAAAAGAAGACATACGCAAAGTCTCAGGTGGAAGCCCTTGCAAATGAAAATTGGGATCGTTTTTTGCAAAAATTCGTACAAAAAGGTATTCCAATCATAGTAAAAAATGTTAAAATAGTAACGGATGAAAAGGTTTGTACCTTGACCGGCTGTGTGGAGGCCGAGGAGTCCATCACGAAATACAAAAAAAATCATGATCCGGTCATACAGGCAGAATCGACGAATCATGAAATAGAAAATTAGGTTAAAATATGTCGTTAACAGAGATTACTTTTGAAATGCCATCGGAGCATATGGCAAATGTATTTGGACAATTTGATGAATTTATGAAAACCATTGAGCGTAATTGCAACGTCACAGTGGTTGTCCGTGACGGACAAATGAAACTTTTGGGAGAACCGGCTTCTTTAAATCAGGCAAAGCATGTATTTGAGCAGCTTCTTGTTTTGTCCCAGAGAGGAAATACGATCACCGCGCAGAATGTCAATTATGTTCTGGAACTATCCAAATTGTCGAAAGAAACGGCGATTACAGAAATTGATAAGGATATCATCTGCCATACGATCAACGGCAAACCCATCAAGCCCAAGACACTGGGACAGAAATCCTATGTGGACAGTATTCGAAAGCATATGATCGTCTTTGGTGTCGGACCGGCGGGAACCGGTAAGACGTATCTGGCCATGGCAATGGCGATCACCGCATTTAAAAATGAGCAGGTCGGCAGGATCATTCTGACAAGGCCCGCGATTGAAGCGGGAGAAAAGCTTGGATTTTTGCCGGGTGATCTGCAAAGCAAGATCGATCCGTATCTGCGTCCCCTGTATGATGCACTCTATCAGATCATGGGGGCGGAATCTTATGCCAAAAATATGGAAAAGGGGCTGATTGAGGTCGCTCCTCTTGCGTATATGCGCGGTCGGACATTGGACAATGCATTTATTATCCTCGATGAGGCACAAAATACGACACCGGCACAGATGAAGATGTTTCTGACCAGAATCGGCTTTGGCTCCAAGGTTGTCATCACCGGTGATGCCTCTCAAAAAGACCTGGCACCGGGAGCTGTCAGCGGACTGGATGTGGCTCTTCGCGTTTTGAAAAAAGTGGACGAGATCGCAGTCTGCAATCTGACAAGTCAGGATGTCGTCAGACATCCGCTGGTACAAAAGATCGTCAATGCTTATGACGCCTATGAAAAAAAACAAGCGGAAAACAAAAAGCTGTCTGAAGATACCAAGCCGGCTCGTAAGCAAAGGAGTAAAAAGTTATGAATCAACTGTCCTTTTCTTACCGTCGTGTGCAAAAATTGATTTTGATGTTCCTGCTGACACTGCTTGGTCCCTGTATCGCCGGGATCATCGGACAACGCCCGCTGGATACGATCATTGTGTGGATATTTGTCAGCATTTTTTTCTATCTGGGATTTTTACTCTATCTGGAGCATACCAGAGTGACCGGCCAGTTGAGCCGGGGGATGAGCAACAGCTTTGGACTGATCTTTTTTGTGTATCTGTTCGGTACGCTGTTTACGATCGCTTTTTCCTTTCTGCCGGGGTATTGCGCGCCGTATATGCTGTTTGGTATTTTCTGCGCAAGCGCGTTTGAGGGAAAACCGGGCATTTATTTCAGCATGTATTTTGCCTGTATGGCGGGGATGTATAATGGTGGCGATGATCAGGTGCTGACGGCAGTTCTGCTGGCACTATTGGGTGCCTTGTTCTGCGAATGGTACACCCGGTCAAGCAATCCGGTCTCGATCAGTATGTTTGTGATCTGTACATCCATTGCCATTCCGGTCTGTATTCAGTATTTACAGGTCAGACAGTTGCAGCTTTTGACAATTGTGATAACCTTTGCCGGTGCCATTGTCTGTAGCTTATTCGGTATTTTCTTATCGCCTAAGCTTCATTACAGAGAAGTTTATGATGAAAGCATCAGTCTGGACACGATCATGGACCCGGCGTTTCATCTGCAAAAGGAGATACAGAAATACTCTACCGCAGACTATAATCATGCAGTCAAAACCTCCCAAGTTGCGGCACGGCTGGCAAAAGAGGTGGCTGCAGACGAAAAGCTGGCTGCGGCAGGCGGTTTTTATTACCGTGTGGGAAAACTGGAGGGTGAACCCTTTGTGGAAAACGGCATCCGTCTTGCCCAGCAGAATTGTTTTTCGGAGCGCCTGATCGCGATTCTGGCAGAATATAACGGACAGAACATGCTGCCAAGCTCGATCGAAAGTGCCATCGTTCATATTGCGGATTGTCTGGTGACGAAATTTGATCTGTTGGACAAGGATACCTTTTCCTCTACGTGGAACAGAGACATTGTTGTGTACCAGACGATGAATGAGAAATCAGCGGAGGGTCTGTATGATCGGTCCGGCTTGACGATGAATCAGTTTTTGAAGATTCGTGAACTATTGGTAAAGGAGGATTTGCTGTCATGACGATCGAATACGAAGAGGATACGACAGTGGATTTTGATTTTGATTCCAGACAGCTTGCCGAGACGGTGATCAATGCGGCTTTGGATCATGAGGATTTTCCGTATGAGGCAGAGGTGAATCTGACGCTTGTGGACAATGAACAGATCCACAGGATCAACAAAGAATACCGTCAGATCGACCGGCCTACCGATGTGCTGTCTTTTCCGCTTTTGAGTTATGAGACGGCGGGGGATTTTTCCGGTCTGGAAGAGGAGGCCTATGAGAATTTCAATCCGGACACCGGGGAGATCCTGCTTGGCGATATTGTGATATCCGTTGAAAAAGTAATGGAGCAGGCCATGAGCTACGGTCATTCGCCAAAACGGGAATATGCGTTTTTGATCTTACATAGTGTGCTTCATTTGCTGGGATACGATCATATGACCGATGAGGAACGGATCGTGATGGAAGCCAAGCAAAATGAAATTCTTGACGATTTAAAAATATATAGATAAAGGGGTTGGATGGTACCGATGAAAAAAAAGTTTTTGAAAGCCTTACTGATCACAATGCTTGGTTCTGTGTTCCTGCTGGTTGGATGCGGAAAGAAAACAGAACCGAATATGAATGAGTTGACACTGCCCGTGGAGACAGAGGAGGAACCCGAGGTGGAAGAGGAGCTGCCGGAAGTAAATCTGCATGAGGGAGAGCGGCAGGATCTTCTGACCGGACAATGGGTGCCGGAGGAAACCGCAAAAAAACGGCCGATGGCAGTGATGATCGGAAATACCGTAGATGCGCTTCCGCAATATGGTGTCGGAGAGGCAGATGTATTATATGAATGTCCGGTTGAGGGCGGACTGACGAGACTCATGGCAATATTTTCCGATTATACAAAGGCAGAAAAGATAGGTTCGGTGCGAAGCTGTCGTCTGTACTTTGCATATTTTGCAAAAGAATATGATGCGATGTATACTCATTTCGGACAGGCAGTTTATGCACTTGATTTTCTAAACAGCGATCAGATTGATAATTTAAGCGGACTCGACGGAAGTATCAGCAGCACATTTTACCGGGATTCTTCCAGAAAGGCACCGCACAATGCCTTCACTTCACCACAGGGATTGGATGAGGGAATCGCAACCAAGAATTACCGGACGGAATATGACGAGGAATATACAGGACATTTCCTGTTTGCAGATCCTGACGAGGACAAGATCGTTTTAGACGGAGCCAACGCTGCCGTAATGAGGCCGGGATATCCGATCGACAAGCCGTGGTTTGTCTATGATAAGGATACGGATACCTACAAGCGTTTTCAGTACAAGCAGGCACATATTGACGGAGCGGACGACAAACAGCTGAGCTTTACAAATGTCATTTTTCAGAATATGGATTATGAAGTGATCGATCAGAAAGGCTATCTGGAATTCAATACCGTCGGCACCGGTACAGGAAAATACTTCACGGGTGGAAAAGTAGTGGATATCACCTGGAAAAAAGAGGATATCAATTCTCCGGCAATTTTTTATGATGCAAGTGGTGCGCAGTTGAAAATGAATCCGGGAAAAACCTGTGTATGTATTATTGAAACCGCATCGGTAGATAATATCAGTATCTATGCGTCAGAGAATGAATTTGAAGCACCTCAGCCGTAGGGCATGTGTGGAAAATGGATACACAATAAAACTTGATATGTAGCGTCGGTTCAAAGAAAGATAATCATATGAGTCAGAAAAAAATATCATCAGTTGAGAAACAAAAAAATTCAAATACCGGATTTCTTGTTCAGGGATCCATATTAGCTATCGCTTCGATCATCAGCCGGATCATCGGTCTTTTATACCGCAGTCCTTTGACTGCCATCATCGGGGATCGGGGAAATGATTATTACAGCACTGCATTTGAGATCTATTCTCTGCTGCTGTTGATCTCCTCGTGCAGTCTGCCTCTGGCCGTATCCAAGATGGTCTCTGCCAAGGTGTCGCAGGGGAAGGTGAAGGATGCGTACCGTGTGTTTAAATGTGCGTTGGGATTCGCAGTATGCAGTGGACTTGCCGCTGGACTGAGTGTCTATTTCTTCGCCGATTTTTTTGCGAATCTGTTAAAGACACCGTTTAGTATCTATGCCTTGAGGGTACTTGCTCCAACACTGTTTATTGTCGCAATCCTTGGTGTGATCCGCGGCTTTTTTCAAGGGCTTGGAACAATGATGCCAAGTGCCATCTCACAGATCGTGGAACAGATCATCAATGCGATTGTCAGTGTGGTTGCCGCTTATTTTCTGTTCCAAAGAGGCATGACATTAGGAGCGGTTCTGGGCAATCAGGAGGATTACAGTGCCGCCTTTGGTGCTGCCGGCGGAACGCTTGGAACCGGAGCAGGAGCGGTGGCAGGATTACTGTTTGTGGCATTTGTGTTTTTTGTATACCGTCCGGTTTTCAAACGCAGGATCCGGCGCAGCAAAGCAACTTCTCAGGAATCCTATGCTTCGATTCTGCGGGTACTGATCCTGACTGTGATACCGGTATTGCTGTCAACGACACTCTATAACCTGAGTGCGATCGTCGATCAGGGATTGTTTAAAAATATTGCAACGATTCAGGGATATACTGCAGATCAGATCCACACCTTCTGGGGTGTGTTTGGCGGCAAATATCGGGTACTGGTCAACGTACCGATCTCGATCGCAGCGGCAGTCGTGTCCGCAAGTGTGCCTGCCATTACGGCAAGCTACGCAAACAAAGACCATGAAAGCGTGGTACAAAAGACGGGGAATGCCATTCATTTCAGTATGGTCATCGCATTTCCTTGTGCGGTAGGATTGGGCGTGCTGGCATCTCCGGTCATGCAGCTTCTGTTTCAGGACAGTTCGCCGCTGACAGCTCAGATGCTTCAGATCGGTGTGATCTCCGTTGTATTTTATTCCTTATCCACGCTGTCAAACGGTATCCTGCAAGGCATCAACCGTATGAGGGTTCCGGTTATCAATGCAGCTATCTCTCTGGTACTTCAGGCACTGCTTCTGGTACTTTTGATGTTCGCATTTCGCTTGAATATATTTGCCGTGATCTGGGCAAACACATTTTTCGCGGCAATCATGTGTTTTTTGAATCATTATCGGATTCACAAGGAATTACACTACAAACAGGAGTGGAAAAAAACGTTTCTGATCCCGGCAGTATGTTCCGTGATCATGGGTGTGGTTGTTTATCTGATCTATTTTCTGACGCATCTGATCCTTCGTTCCAATACGATCAGCACCATTCTGGCAATTTTTGTGGGTGGTTTTGCATATTTTGTGCTGATGATCGTATCCAAGGGTATGACAGAGGAAGATCTTTTGGCATTTCCGGGTGGAAGGACATTGATCACGTTTGCTCGCCAAATGCGTTTGCTTTAATGAAATAACAAAATTTGTATAGTTTGTTTCATTTTGGGTAACCCTATAAAAAAAGATACATGGGGTGATAGCTTGAAACGAACAATCATATATGAAAGACAACCGAATCATCAATCTTCAGATTCCAATAAAAATCTGATCCGTTGGGCGCTTGTCATCAATATTATTTTGCTGGCTGCACTGATTTTGGTAATCGGTCGTGTCCGCCTGACAGGAGAGGAAGGCATTGCTGATACGCAAAACTACGAGGATACCGTATCGGTTCAGAAAAAAATCGAGCCGGAAAAGTCTTCCAGGTCTTCGTCCGATCCGAATGAACAAAATCAAAATTATTATATTTTACGGGTGAACCACGGTTATTTAGAGGCGTACCTCGCTGACGGAGAATGTTATATGGAGACGGAAATTGCATATGATCTGTTGCCGGATCGGTTAAAAGAGGAAATCAGGGAAGGAAAACGTTTTCAGACAGAAAGCGAATTGCTTTCATTTTTGGAAAGCTATTCGAGTTAATTACTTGGTAATGATCATGAAAGATAAAAAGATATGGGATGTCATTGTCGTAGGAGCCGGGGCATCCGGACTGATGGCTGCGATTCATGCTGCCAGAGCCGGAGTACGTGTTCTGATTTTGGAACATATGGATCGACCGGCAAAAAAACTATGCATGACAGGAAACGGAAAATGTAATTTTACGAATAACGAGCAGGGCGTGTCACATTATCATTGTGCGGACCCTGCATTTGTCATGTCTGTATTGAATCACTATTCAAAAGATGACACGATTCAGTTTTTCCGTGAGCTGGGTGTACGGCCGGTAATGGTAAAAGGCGGGTATTATCCGGCAAGCGGACAGGCAATTACGATGAGAGAAGTGTTATTGCAGGAACTGCATCGCCTGAATGTGAAAATTTTGTATGAAATTGGAATCCGTTCGATCAAAAAAGAGCAGGACTCATTCGTTTTTTATACGAAATCCGACACATATCGAGCAAAAAAATGCATTTTTGCAACGGGCGGAAAAAGCTATAAAAAGACCGGATCAGACGGAAGCGGATTTCTATATTTAGATGAATTTTCACATCATGTCCGAAATCTTGTTCCGGCTCTTGCCGGCTTGCAGTCGAATCTTGCATTTTTTAAGAAGGTTGCAGGAATTCGTGCAGGAGTTTGTGTGAAATCTTACACAGATAACGTGCTCGTTCGAGAAGAAAGAGGCGAACTTCAGCTCACCGATTACGGTTTGTCGGGAATCTGTATTTTTCAATTGAGCGGACAGCTTTCAAGAGCACTGATCGCACACAAAAAGGCGGAGGTGGCAGTAGACTTTGCACCGGAGTTTGCCGATGCCAAGGAGCTGCGTCACCAATTACATACCTTGCTTCACTCCAAATTCATGAAACAGAAAACGGTGTTACAAGCGCTTAGCGGATACTTCCATGAAAAGCTGATTGCCGCACTGCTTGCGGAAGCCGGTATTGACCCGGCGCTTCCTGTCACAAAGCTGGAGGATGAAGCGCTAAAGGGACTTTGTGTGCGGATCAAAGATTTTCGAGTGCCCATTACCGGTATTAATTCCTTCGATCAGGCGCAGGTGACTGCCGGTGGCGTGGATATCGCAGAAATAGACCCTGCCACCATGGAATCGAAACTGGTTTCCGGATTATATTTTGCCGGTGAAATGATCGATGTAGATGGCGATTGCGGAGGATATAATCTGCAATTTGCATGGTCCACCGGAGCGATTGCAGGAAAAAGTGCTGCGCAAAAGGAGAGAAGCGGATGTTACGAATCGGACAAGTAAAAATGCCAATTGATCATAATAAAAAGCAGTTAACTGCACATGTCTGTGAGCTGTTACATATTTCGCCGGACGAAATGACGCTTTCTATCCGAAAACGCAGTGTAGATGCAAGAAAAAAGAATGATCTGCATTATGTCTATGCCGTGGATGTCTCATTGCGCAGCGAAAAGCAGGAAGAACAGATTTTGAAGCGAAATAAAAAGCTGCAGATATCCAAAGTGAAGGAAACATCCTATCAATTGCAGGCGGGCGGACAGCACAAGCTTAGACTGCGGCCTGTGATCGTAGGAAGCGGACCGGCGGGTCTGTTTTGTGCCTATGAGCTTGCGAGAATCGGATTTTCACCGATCATTCTGGAACGGGGAAAAACAGTGGACAAGCGGTTGGAGGATGTGGATGATTTTTGGAAAAACGGAGTACTGAAGCCGGATTCCAATGTACAGTTTGGAGAAGGCGGAGCCGGTACGTTTTCCGACGGAAAATTAAACACGATGGTGAAAGATCCGTTGGGACGCAGTCGTCATGTGCTGGAGACATTTGTAAAGTTTGGTGCACCGGAAGAAATCTTGTATGATGCCAAGCCGCATATTGGTACGGATATTTTGACAAAGGTGATCCAAAATATGCGCCGTGAGATCATTCATATGGGAGGATCATTTTATTTTGAAACAACATTGACGGATCTCAGGTTATCCGAAGATGGTCAATCCATTGCGGCAGTTGTGACGCAGGACCAAAAACAAATCGACACGAATGTGGTGGTTCTGGCAATCGGTCACAGTGCCAGAGATACTTTTGAGATGCTGGATCAGAAACATCTGCACATGGAGCCCAAAGCCTTTGCAGTTGGTTTTCGCGTGGAGCATCCGCAGTCTATGATCAATGAATCCCAGTACGGTACCCATCCCGATATGGAGCATTTGCCGGTTGCACCCTATAAAGTGACGGCCAATTTCCCAAATCACAGAGGCGTCTACTCGTTTTGCATGTGTCCGGGTGGGTTTGTCGTCAATGCGTCTTCCGAGGAAGGACGGCTTGCGATCAATGGAATGAGTTATTCCAAGCGGGACAGTGCCAATGCCAATTCCGCGATCATTGTATCTGTCACACCGGATGATTTTCCGGATCAGACTGCCCTGGGAGGAGTCCGTTTTCAACGGAAACTGGAAGAAAAAGCGTATGCACTGGCGAATGGAAAAATTCCGCAGCAGCTTTTCGGAGATTTTAAACAGGATCGGGTTTCCAAGGAATATGGCAGCTTTAAAAGCTGTGTTAAGGGAGCGACGGCCTTTGCCAACCTAAGGGGGCTTTTATCGGAAGAGATGAATGACTGTCTGATCGATGGTATGAAACAGTTTGGCAGGAAAATTGCCGGTTTTGACAGAGAGGATGCGATTCTTTCCGGCATCGAGAGCCGTACGTCAAGCCCGCTTCGCATGATACGCGATGATCAGCTGGAAAGTAATATCAAAGGCCTGTATCCTTGCGGCGAAGGTGCCGGTTATGCCGGCGGTATCACAAGTGCCGCTATGGACGGCATGCGGATCGCTGAAGCGATCGCGGCAAAATATCAAGTTTGTTATACAGGAGGAACTACCATTGGCTGAATATTCACCGATGATGCAACATTATATAAAAACAAAAGAGGAGTATAAGGACTGTATTTTATTTTATCGTCTGGGTGATTTTTACGAGATGTTTTTCGACGATGCGATCACTGCATCCCGTGAGCTGGAACTGACTCTGACCGGAAAACAGTGCGGCACGCAGGAACGTGCGCCGATGTGCGGGGTGCCGTTTCATTCTGCGGATACATATATCAACCGTCTGGTGAAAAAAGGGTATAAGGTCGCGATCTGTGAGCAGATGGAAGACCCGAAAACGGCAAAAGGGATCGTGGAGCGTCAGGTCATCCGGGTCGTGACCCCGGGAACCAATACCGATTCCCAGTCACTGGATGAATCCAAAAATAATTATCTGATGTGTATCTATTATGGGGAAGGGCAATTTGGCGTAGCCATTGCCGATGTGTCCACCGGAGATTTTTATCTCACGGAGATCGATCAGGTATCCAAGCTGACGGATGAGATCAATAAATATGTTCCGTCAGAGATCATCTGCAACGAAGCATTGTTTATGAGTACACTGGATATCAATGATCTGAGAGAGCGGTTAAACATTGCCATCACAGGTCTGGACGCATGGTATTTTACAGACGATTTAGCGCGCAATACACTGCTTTCACATTTTCATGTAAAACAGCTGTCCGGACTTGGAATCGAAGATTATCTGTCCGGTACACTTGCCAGCGGCGCATTGCTAAAATATTTGTATGAGACACAGATGAACGGTGTTGAAAATATGACGTCCATTCATCCGTATACGACCGAAATGTTTATGGTTCTTGACAGCTCTACCCGAAGAAATCTGGAGCTGGTTGAGACCATGCGGGAGAAAAATAAGCGCGGTTCCCTGTTGTGGGTATTGGATAAGACCAAGACGGCAATGGGTGCCCGGCTGCTTCGTTCCTATGTGGAGCAGCCCCTGATCTCTAAAGAAGAAATCGAAGTGCGCTATGACGCAATTGAAGAATTGAATGCCAATGTGATGAGTCGGGAGGAACTGGCAGAATATTTAAATCCGATCTATGATCTGGAGCGTCTCATCACCCGGATCAGCTATCAGACCGCCAATCCGAGGGATCTTCTGGCTTTTCGCAATTCGATCCAAATGATTCCGCCAATCCTTATGGTGTTAAAGGAATTCGGCTGTAAATTACTTGCAGATCTACAGGAAAACATGGATTCACTTTCCGACATCTTTTCCTGGATCGATTCTGCCATCACCGAAGAACCGCCGCTTACGATGCGGGATGGCGGGATCATCAAAGATGGATACAACGAAGAAGTCGACCGGCTGCGCAAAGCAAAGACGGATGGAAAAACATGGCTGGCCGATATCGAGGCAAAGGAACGGGAAAAGACCGGGATCAAAAATCTGCGCATCAAGTACAATAAGGTGTTTGGCTACTATCTGGAAGTGACCAATTCTTATAAGGACCTTGTTCCGGATTATTATACAAGAAAACAGACATTGACCAATGCCGAGCGTTACATCACGCCGGAATTGAAAGAATTGGAAGACGTCATACTCGGTGCGGAGGACAAGCTGACTGCTTTGGAATATGAACTGTTCTGTCAGCTCCGCGAGAAGATCACCGGAGAGATCGTTCGTATTCAAAAGACCGCCAAGGCCATCGCCGGTCTGGATGTCTTTATCTCGCTGGCAAAAGTGGCGGATAATTATCATTATTGCCGGCCGAAGATCAATGAAAACGGTACGATCGATATCAAAAACGGCCGTCACCCGGTTGTGGAACGGATGATCTCCCATGATCAGTTTATTCCGAACGATACCTATCTGGACAATGGGAAACACCGGATCTCCATCATCACCGGTCCGAATATGGCAGGAAAGTCCACTTACATGCGACAGGCGGCACTCATTGTCCTGATGGCACAGATCGGAAGCTTTGTTCCGGCAGATGAGGCGAAGATCGGTCTGGTGGATCGTATTTTCACAAGAGTGGGTGCATCCGATGATCTGGCCAGCGGACAGAGTACCTTTATGGTAGAGATGAATGAGGTCGCGAATATTTTGCGCAATGCGACCGGTAACAGTCTGCTGGTGCTGGATGAGATCGGACGCGGCACATCCACCTTTGATGGTTTGTCCATTGCGTGGGCGGTGGTAGAGCATATCAGTAATCCGAGACTGCTCGGAGCGAAAACCTTGTTCGCCACTCATTACCATGAACTGACCGAACTGGAAGGCAAGCTGGACAATGTCAACAATTATTGTATTGCGGTTAAGGAAAAAGGAGACGATATCGTCTTTTTACGCAAGATCGTAAAAGGCGGTGCCGACCGAAGCTATGGTATTCAGGTGGCGAAGCTTGCGGGAGTACCGGAGACAGTCATCAACCGGGCCAAAGAAATCTGTCAGGAACTGATTGACAATAATATCACGTGCGGTGTCGAAAGTCTTGCAACCGATAAAAAATCTCACAGAAAGGTGCGAAAGCCTGACGAAGTCGACCAGAATCAGTTAGTGTTATTTGATACGATTCAGGACAGCGATATTGTAGAAGAGATTCAGAATCTCGATCTGTCAAACTATACACCGATCGAGGCATTAAACAAATTATTTGAGTTACAGAGCAAATTGAAAAACAGGTGGTAAATATGCCGGACATACAACTTTTAGATGAGGCAACAATTGAAAAGATCGCGGCGGGCGAAGTGGTGGAACGACCCAGCTCCGTAGTCAAGGAACTGGTGGAAAATGCCATCGACGCGAAGGCAAGCAGCATCACCGTGGAGATCAAGGAGGGCGGAACGACCTTCCTTCGCATCACAGATAATGGGTGCGGAATTGAAAAGGAGCAGGTGCGACTGGCGTTTTTACGCCATTCCACCAGTAAAATACGATCGCTGGAGGACCTGCTCTCCGTCAAATCGCTTGGTTTCCGGGGTGAGGCACTGGCGAGCATCAGTGCCGTCTCGCAGGTGGAGCTGATCACCAAGACAAGAGGCGCATTGACCGGAGTCCGTTATGTCGTGGAGGGCTCAAAAGAAAAGCTTTACGAGGAGATCGGAGCACCGGAGGGTACGACCTTTTTGGTGCGCAATCTGTTTTTTAACACCCCTGTGCGCCGCAAATTTCTAAAGTCTGCCCAGACAGAGGGCGGCTATATCGCAACCCTTGTGGAGCATCTGGCATTATCGCACCCGGAGATCTCCTTTCAGCTGATCGTAAATAACCAGCCCAAGCTGCATACTTCCGGCAATTGCAATGAAAAAGATATGATCTATCACATCTACGGAAAAGAGATCGCATCAAATCTGATCCCCGTAGACGAGGAGTGTGAGGGCATCCATATCAAAGGTTTTCTCGGAAAGCCGGTGATTTCCAGAGGAAATCGCAATTTTGAAAATTATTATATCAATGACCGTTATATGAAAAGCAATGTGATCGCCAAGGCGATCGAGGAAGCGTATCGGCCGTACCTGATGAATCATCAGTATCCGTTTTGTGTGCTGCACATCGCAATTGATGAGGAACTGGTGGATGTGAATGTCCATCCGACCAAAATGGAGGTACGTTTTTCTGATGGACCAAAGCTGTATGAGATCCTATGCCGGATTTTGAGGGATGCAATCGCAAAAAAAGACCTGATCCCATCGGTGACTCCGGGAACCGAAATCAAAAAACCGAAAGAATCGCCGGTGGAGCGGTCGCCGCAGCCTTTTGAACAGAATCGAATCCGGCAGATCCGGGAAGTTCGCGCTTCGGTCCGTTCAGACAGTCCCTATGAGAAAAAGTATGCGCCAAGACCGATTGAACCGGTACAATACGAACCAAATCGTCCAAACGAAGCGGAAACTGTTGCGGAATCTCCCAAAGTAAGCGAGGCGGTAAACACTTATGAGACAAAACAGAAGACATCATACGAACAACTGAGCTTTCTTGATCATGTGAGACGTAAAGATATCCGGATCATCGGTCAGTTGTTTGATACGTACTGGCTGGTAGAATGTGAGAAAGAGCTGTTTATCATTGACCAGCATGCGGCACATGAAAAAGTGCTGTTTGAGCGAAATATGGCGAAATTTAAAAATCAGGAATTTACGTCACAGCAATTATCACCGCCGGTCATCATCAGTCTGACACTGGAAGAACAGCAAAAAGTACGGGCGAATCAGGAAATGCTGGAGAAGCTGGGATTTTCCATCTCGGATTTTGGTGGAAATGAGATCGCGCTTTGTGCCCTTCCGGACAATCTGTACGGATTGGATGGAAAACAGCTTTTTATGGATCTGTTGGATGAAATAGATGATGCGTCCAAGCCTATGACCGAGGAGCTGGTCTGGGACCGGGTCGCCACGGCATCCTGCAAGGCTGCGGTGAAAGGAAATAACCGGCTGAGCCGGGCCGAGATCGAAGAGCTTTTGCAGGAGCTTTTGAATCTGGAACAGCCCTATCACTGTCCGCATGGACGGCCAACGATGATCTCCATGAGTCAGACGGAGATTGAACGCAAATTTAAGAGGATCGTAAATTAATGAATGAGAGAAACAAACGACCGGTGATCGTTTTGACCGGTCCGACGGCGGTCGGGAAAACAAAGACTTCGATTGCACTTGCAAAACGTCTGCAGACAAGTATCATTTCCGCAGATTCCATGCAGGTCTATAAATATATGGACATCGGTTCGGCCAAGATCATGCCGGATGAGATGGAGCACGTGACACATTATCTTGTGGATGTATTCGAACCGTCGGAAGAATTTCACGTGGTACGCTTTCAGGAAGAAGCCAAAAAAGCCATGGAGCTGATCTGGGATCAGGGAAAGATCCCGCTTGTCGTGGGCGGAACCGGATTTTATATTCAGGCATTGCTCTATGATATTGATTTTCAGTCGGAAGACGCAGATTTGTCGATCCGGCGAAACTATGAAGCTTTTGCGGCAGAACACGGAGCGGAAAGCCTGCATCAAAAGCTGGCAGAGGTTGACCCGCGCTCTGCCAGAGAAATTCATGCCAACAATGTCAAACGCGTGATCCGGGCACTGGAATTTTATGAGAAAAACGGGTATCCGATCTCTCAGCACAATGAGACGGAACGGCAAAAAGAAAGTCCCTACAATTTTGCCTATTTTGTATTGACGGACGACCGTGAAAAGCTGTATCGAAACATCGATGCCCGCGTAGATCTGATGATGCGGCAGGGATTGTTGGACGAGGTGCGCCATCTCAAGGAGATGGGCTATACGAAAGCGGACAATGCCATGCAGGGACTTGGCTACAAGGAGCTTCTGGATTATCTGGACGGGGTATGTACATTGGACGAAGCGGTTTCGATCATCAAGCGGGATACGAGACATTTTGCCAAGCGTCAGCTCACGTGGTTTCGCAGAGAAAAAGACGTGACCTGGCTGGATAAATCCCAATTTGCAACAACGGATGAATGTTTGGATCAAATGATGAAAGTTTTGAAGGAGAAACAGATCATATGAATGTAAAATCAACTTTAGTGGAACAATATAAGGCCATGGGAATCTGTGAGGAAGTGTATTCCTACGGCGAAAAAACAGAACGTGAATTAAAAGAACGATTTGTTGCAATCGATGAAATCGCTGAGTATAACCAGTTAAAGGTTATCGCTGCCATGCAAAAAAACAGAGTCAGTGCCGAATGCTTTCAGATGTCAAGCGGATACGGATATAACGATCTCGGAAGAGACACGTTAGAGCAGGTGTATGCAGACTGCTTTCATGCAAAGGCCGCTTTGGTGCGCCCGCAGATCACCTGCGGAACCCATGCGCTGGCACTGGCACTGATGTCCAACCTTCGCCCCGGAGATGAACTGTTGTCTCCGGTGGGGAAACCCTATGACACATTGGAAGAGGTGATCGGAATCCGTCCGTCGACAGGTTCCCTTGCCGAATATGGAATCACATACAGACAGGTGGAATTTTTGCCGGATGGTGGATTTGATTTCGAAGGGATCAAGGCAGCCATCAACGAAAAGACAAAGCTGGTCACGATCCAGCGTTCCAAAGGATATCTGCTCAGAAAAACGCTGTCTGTTGCAGAAATCGGTGAGCTGATCCGTTTTATCAAAGGAATCCGAAGTGACATTATCTGTATGGTTGACAACTGTTACGGAGAGTTCGTGGAAGTGATCGAACCGACGGATGTAGGGGCGGATATGGTGGTCGGCTCCCTGATCAAAAATCCGGGCGGCGGGCTGGCCCCCATCGGTGGTTACATTGTCGGAAAAAAAGAGTGCATCGACAATGCCGCTTACCGGCTGACCTCACCGGGACTTGGAAAGGAAGTTGGCGCAAGTCTTGGCGTGATCCAGAGCTTTTATCAGGGACTGTTTCAGGCACCTGTTGTCGTGGCCTCTGCATTAAAGGGCGCGATTTTTGCGGCAAACCTTTATGAAAAATTGGGATTTACCGTGCTCCCGGATGGCAGGGAAAGCAGACATGACATCATCCAGGCCATCAAACTGGGCTCAGAGGAGCGTCTGTGCGCCTTTTGCGAAGGCATTCAGGCAGGTGCGCCGGTGGACAGCTATGTGACGCCGGAGCCATGGGATATGCCTGGCTACGACAGCAAGGTGATCATGGCAGCCGGAGCATTTGTGCAGGGTTCCTCCATTGAGCTGAGTGCCGATGGCCCGTTAAAGGAGCCGTACAACGTCTATTTTCAGGGCGGTTTGACCTGGTATCATGCAAAATTCGGTATTTTAATGTCGCTTCAAAAACTTTATGAGAGAAATCTTGTTAATAAAGATCAGATATGTTAAAATAGAGAGTGGATTTTCGCCTTTTTGAAGAGAGAGTAGAAAGGATGAAATGTCACATTTAATTGCAAAAGAATTACCGGTCTGCGAACGACCGTACGAGAAGTGTCTGAACTATGGCGCACAGTATTTATCGGATGCGGAGCTTCTGGCAGTGATACTGAAAACGGGAACTCGGACCCAAAATGTCGTGCAGCTTGCCCAGTCCCTTTTATCCGGACACAACGAAAACCTTTTGAATTTATACGATTTGTCTATGGAGGAGATGATCCGTTTTTCCGGCATCGGCAAAGTGAAGGCGATCCAGCTCAAGTGTATTGCCGAGATCTCCAAACGGATCGCTGCGGCCAGACGCAAAGAGCAGGTCCGTCTGGGCAATTCAAAAGCAGTCGCGCAGTATTATATGGAGCGTATGCGCCATGAAAAAAAGGAACATATGATCGTAAGCCTGTTTGATACAAAAGGACAACTGATCGATGACGAAGACATTGCCATCGGTACGATCCGATCAGTGCTTTCTTCGCCGCGTGAGATCTTTTTATCCGCACTGCAAAAGCAGGCGGTACAGATTATTTTACTGCACAATCATCCAAGTGGAGAGCCACAGCCGAGCACAGATGACATCCGGCTGACAAGACGTGTAAAAGAATGCGGTGATCTGTTGGAAATTCAATTAATAGATCATATCATAATTGGA
Source organism: Lachnospiraceae bacterium (assembly GCA_022768825.1). Taxonomy (GTDB): domain Bacteria; phylum Bacillota; class Clostridia; order Lachnospirales; family Lachnospiraceae; genus W0P33-017. The sequence goes on along the minus strand of JALEJB010000140.1, from coordinate 4,865 downwards.
GACAATAACTATTACAGCTTTGCAGAAAATGGCGATTTATAGTCAGACAAAGGAGAGGAACAGATTTATGGGTAACAACGTATACGGAATCGATTTAGGAACAAGGAATCTGAAGGTATTCAGCAAGCTTTCGGGAAAAATCTTAAATGAAAAAAATGCGGTTGCAGTGGTCAATAAAAATCAGTTGTATTCATACGGTAATGCGGCATATGCAATGTATGAAAAAGCACCGGAAACGATACAGGTATCTTTTCCGGTTGTGGAAGGTGTCATCGCCGAATACAATTTCATGCAGACGATGATTTTCGAATTTTTGGAAAAATATTCAAAGGGCAAGGTAAAAGGTGCCGAATTTATTGTCGCAGTTCCCACCGACATTACAGAAGTAGAGAAAAAAGCCTTTTTTGATATGTTTTACAAGAGTAAGGCAAAGCCGAGACTGGTTCAGGTGTGCGATAAGCCGATTGCGGATGCAGTGGGTCTCGGTCTGGATGTCAATGAGCCAACCGGTGTGATGCTCGTGGATATCGGTGCAGACACGACGGAAATCAGCGTGATCTCACTGGGCGGTCTGGTACTGAGCAGTCTGCTTCATTTTGGCGGAAACCGTTTGGACGAATCGATCATTGCATATATCCGCAAAAATAATAATCTTTTAATTGGCGAAAAGACAGCCTGTGCGCTCAAAGAGGGCATCGGAAGCGCGCTTCCCGGCAGAGAAGATTCCATGGTGATCGTAGGAAGAGATGTGGTCAGCGGTCTTCCGATTGAAGTAGAGATCCATGCGTCACAGATCTATGAAGCACTTCAGTCGGATCTGAATGACATCTGCAATTCCATCAAGATGACACTGGAGCATACCCCGCCGGAACTGGCACAGGATATCATTCACGCAGGAATCTATCTGACTGGAGGATCTTCCCAGATTCACGGTCTGGATCAGCTGTTTTCCCAGATCACGGGAATCAAAGTAAATACCTGCGATGCACCGGAGGAAAGTGTTGCAAGAGGACTTGTCAAGCTTGTCAGTGACAGCAAATTTAAGCATCTGGCATATACTCTGCGTGCAAAAGTTTATAAATAAATCGAAGCAAAAGGAATGAATCAATGAGTCGCATCAAACGAAAAAAACAAAATATTCTTCCCGCAAGATATATACTTTTGATTTTTACAGTGGTCTGTTTTTTTCTCCTGATGGGAAGCTTCCTGTTCAATTGGACGAGCGGACCTGTCGGAACAGCCGCCAGTTATGTCTTTATTCCGATGCAAAAAGGTATGACAAGTGTCGGAAACTGGATTTCCGATAAAGCCACCGAACTCGCGTCGCTAAAAAACGTCATGCAGGAAAATGAACAGCTTCAGGCAAAGGTCGACCAATTGACGGAAGAGTTAAATACGCTCAAGCTGGAGCGTTATGATACGGAGGATCTGCGCAAGCTCATGGCATTGGATGATAAATATTCCAATTATAACAAAGTTGCTGCCTCTGTCATCAGCAAGGATGCCGGCAACTGGTTTGAGACATTTCTGATCGATAAAGGAAGCAAAGATGGCATCAAAGTCGGTATGAATGTGATCGCAGACAGCGGTCTGGTTGGAATCATCACTTATGTGGGACCGAATTATTCGAAAGTACGCTCCATTATTGATGACAACTGCAATGTCAGCGGAATGGTACTTTCCACTTCCGATAACTGTATCGTCAGCGGAAATCTGGAAAAGATGGACAGCTCGCAGATGATCCTGTTTTCCAATCTCAGGGATTCCAAGGATGCGGTTGCCGTCGGTGATCAGGTCGTGACCAGTTATATCAGCTCCCAATATGTGCAGGGCTTATTGATCGGATATATATCCGAGATCAATGAAAACTCCAACAATCTGACAAAATCCGGCACGATCACACCGGTCGTTGATTTTGAGCATCTGAAGCACGTTTTGATCATCACAGACATGAAGACAGAGATCGAGGAAGAAGAATAGGAGAGAACATGCGTCGCAAGATTACTGTTTTATTAATTGTTATTGTATGTTTTTTATTGCAGACAACGTTTTTTAAATCCCTGTCTTTTTTAACGGTATCGCCGAATCTGCTCGTCATTGTGACAGCATCCTTTGGTTTTATGCGCGGAAAAAAGGAAGGTATGTACATAGGACTCTTATGTGGATGCCTGATTGATATATTTTATGGGGATTATTTAGGTGTCAATGCACTGATCTATATGTATATCGGATATCTGAACGGATTTTTCCGGCAGTTATTTTTCCCGGACGAGATCGGACTTCCGATGTTTTTGATTGCCGTGAGCGATCTTTCCTATAATTTTGCAGTCTATTTCTTCCGGTTTCTATTTCGAAACAGATTGCACTTTTTCTACTATTTATGGCATATCATGCTTCCGGAACTGGTGTTTACGCTTCTGATGATGATCATTATTTACTATGTGATTCTGAAGATCAACCGGCGACTGGAAGATATCGAGAAAAGGAGTGCGGCAAAATTTGTTTAGTAATATTAAAGCTTATTTTCGACACATTTTTAAAGCAAGAATCATATACTTAGTTATATTATTTTCATTGATGTCTGCGATACTGTTACTTCGCTTGTTTCAGATGCAGATCATAAACGGACAGGATGCACAAAATAAATACATTCTGAAAGTGATCAAGACAAAGGAATTAAAAAGTACGCGTGGAAATATCTTTGACCGGGATGGCAAGCTTCTGGCTTACAACGAGCTGGCTTATGGCATCACGATCGAGGATAACGGCTCGTATACGTCAACAGATGAGAAAAATGAGACGATCAACGCATCTATTTTATCGGTGCTCCATGCACTGGATGCCAACGGTGATAAGATTGATAATGATTTTTATATCAAATTGACAAGCAAAGATACTTATGAATTTACGGTTGAAGGGACAAGACTTCAGCGTTTTCGCGCAGATGTATATGGCAAGACCACGATTGACGATCTCGGTTATGACGAGAAGCTTGGCTATGACACCGCCAATGCGACGGAAGACCAGATCATGGAATATCTGACGGGTAAATGCTTTGACATCAATGAAACCTATGATTTAAAGGATCGTTACCGAATTGCGATCATTCGCTACAAAATGCGGCAAAACAGCTATCAGAAATACATTGCCACCAAAATTGCTTCGGATGTCAGTGAAAAGACCGTTGCCTTTGTCAGTGAACACAAAGAACAGCTGCAAGGTGTGGAAGTCTCCGAGGATACGATCCGAAAATATAATGACAGCAAATACTTTGCCCATATCATCGGATACACCGGACTCATCGATGAGGAAGAATACAAGAAATTAAGTGAAGAGAGTGAGGAATACTCTCTGACCGATACCGTAGGAAAATCAGGTATTGAGCAGTATATGGATACACAGCTAAAGGGAAAAAAAGGTTCTGAGAAAATCTATGTGGATAATCTTGGAAAAGAACTGGAGTCCATTGAACGACAAGAGCCGGTTGCCGGAAATGATGTCTATCTGTCCATCAGCATGGATCTGCAAAAGGCAGTCTATGATCTGTTGGAGCAGGAAATTGCCGGTATTCTGTATTCCAAGATTATCAATGCCAAAGAATATAACCAGACCGGCTCATCCAATGTATTGATCCCGATTGACAATGTATACTTTGCATTGATCGATAACAATATCTTATCTATTGATCATTTCCAGTCAAAAAAAGCTTCGGACACGGAAAAAGCAGTTTATCAGGCTTTTTCTGAGGAACAAAAGCAGGTGCTGGAACGCGTCAAGGCAGAATTGAGATCCGAAAATCCGTCAGCCTATAAGGATCTGTCGGAAGATATGCAGGTGTTTGAAAGTTATATTGTAAATATGCTGATGGAGCAGGAAATCATTCTGAAATCTGAAATTGACTGGAATGATGAGACATATATTGCATGGAAAAATGATGAGATCAGCCTGCAGGAATATCTTTATCATGTGATCAATCAGCAGTGGTTTGATATCACAAAATTTACGACAGAAAATAAATATTCCGATACGGAAGAAGTCTATCAGATGCTGGTAAAATATATCATCCGGCAATTGAAATCAGATAAGGGCTTTTCGAAGAAGATCTATAAATTCATGCTGCGTGACAACAAAATCAACGGCACGCAGCTGTGTCTGATCTTATACGATCAGGAAGTGTTGGATTATGACGACGAGATGATCATGGAATTGAAAAACGGTGTCATATCTGCCTATGATTTTATGATGGGTAAGATCAAAAATCTGGAGATCACACCGGCGATGCTTGCGCTCGATCCGTGCACCGGTTCCTGCGTGATCAGCAACGTAAAAACCGGAGAATTGTTAGCCTGTGTGACCTATCCGGGCTATGATAACAATCGTCTGGCAAATACTGTAGAGAGTGAATATTTTGCAGCACTGATGTCAGATCTTTCATCTCCGTTTTACAATAAGGCCACCCAGCAGAAGACGGCTCCCGGCTCGACCTTCAAGATGGTCACGGCTACTGCCGGTCTGACGGAGGGAGTCATCACAACCGATACGATCATTGATGGTAAAGGACAGTTTGAGCGTGTGGAAAACGGACCAAAATGCTGGATCTATCCGAACAGCACACACGGCGAGATCAATGTCTCTGAGGCACTCCGGGATTCCTGCAACTATTTCTTCTATGAGGTTGGCTGGAGACTCAGTCAGGTAGGAGATACTTATGTGGAATCCGTGGGTATTTCAAAGCTGCAAAAATATGCCAGTCTGTACGGTCTTGGTGAAAAAACCGGAATCGAAATTGGCGAAAGTCAGCCGGAGATCGCAGATACGTATCCGATCACCGCATCCATCGGACAAAGTAATAATAACTATACGAC